>JALOSK010000073.1 GCA_025458465.1 Sandarakinorhabdus sp.
GGCACCGCCAGCGAAGACGCGCGGCTGACCGCGTTCCTCGATGCCGAATTCGCCGAATATGTGAAGCAGCAGCCGCAACTGGCCACCCGCCTTGGCATGAAGGACGGCGCAGACCGCTGGAACGACATCAGCGATGCCGCCGCCGACGCGCAGACCGCGTGGCGCGTGGCCAGCGCAGCCCGCATGAAGGCGCAATTCGATCGCGCAAGACTGTCGCCGGAAGCGCAGGTGAATTACGACATCTGGGCGCTGGAAGCAGAGCGCGCGGTGCTGAGCCAGGCCAACCGCATCTATCGCCCGCCCTTCTATTCGCGGCTCTATTCGGCCCACAGCCAGTTGCCGGATTTCCTGATCAACACCCACACGGTTGCCGATGTGGGCGATCTGAAAAATTACATCGCCCGCTTGCGTGGCATTCCCGCCGTGCTGGATGTGGCGATCGCCCGCAGCAAGGCCAGTGAAGCCGCCGGCATCCGCGCCCCGAAGTTCCAGATTGAAACCATCATCGCCGGCGCCACCCGGCTGACCAGCGGCGCCCCGTTCGGAGACGGCCCCGATGCCGCGCTTTGGGCCGACGTGAAGGCCAAGACCGAAGCGTTGGTGAACGGCGGCAAGCTGCCGCGCGCCGAAGCCGACACGCTGCTGTCGCAAGCGCGCACCGCCATCCTTGATCTGAAGCCCGCCTATGGCAGGGTCATCGCCTGGGCGCAGGCGAGCCTGCCCAACGCCCCCAGCGGCAAGGTGGGCGCCGTCTCTCTGCCCGGCGGCGCTGCCTATTATGCCAATGAACTCAGGCTCAACACCACGACCGACTATACGGCCGAACAGATCCACGAGATCGGCCGCAAGGAAGTGGCGCGGATCGAGGCCGAGCAGGATGCGCTGGCGCGCAAGGCCGGGTTCAAGGATCGCCACGCCTATTATGCCGAACGCGCCCGGCTCTACCCGCCCAAGCCCTTCGATGATGCCGCGCGCGACGCCTATCTGAAGGAAGCCAACGCGTTCGTGGCCCGCACCCGCACGCTTCTGGGGCCCTATTTCGGCACCTTGCCGGCCTATGGCATCGAAGTGGTGCGCGAACCGGCCTTCACCGAAGTGCCTGGCGGCGCCGCCCATGCCAGCGCCCCAAGCCCCGATGGCAAGCGCCCGGCGCGCACCTATGTGCATCTTGTGGGCGCGCAGAAGGATCCGGCAGCGCTGTACACGCTGATGTGTCACGAGGCCGTGCCCGGCCACAACATGCAGGGCGACATCCAGGTGCGCCAGCAGGGCGGGCCGAAGTTCCGTTCCGTCACCGGCTATGTTGCGTTCGGGGAAGGCTGGGGCCTGTATGCCGAAGCCCTGTGCGCCGAGATGAACGCCTTCCCCGATATCGCGGCAGATTTCATGCGGCTGGATGCCGAACTGTTCCGCGCCGCCCGGCTTGTCACCGATACCGGCATCCACGCGCTGGGCTGGAGCGAAGAAGAGGCCGTGGCCTATCTGCAGACCAGCGGCCGGGCGCCGCCGGAAATGGCCCGTTCGGAAGTACGCCGCTATATCACGCTGCCCGGCCAGGCCACCGGCTACAAGATCGGCATGCTCAAGATCATGGAGGTGCGCCGCAAGGCCGAGGCCGCGCTGGGGCCGAAGTTCGACATCAGGGGCTTCCACGATCTGCTGATCGCATCGGGCTCCCAGCCGCTGTCGATCCTGGAACGCCGCGTGGATGACTGGATCGCCAGCCGGCGCTGACCATCAGAACAGGTGGCCCAGCGGCAACTGGCCCAACGCGCGGAACAGGGTGCGGATCGCCAGGTTGGTGCCCGGTTCGGGCTGGATCAGGCGATCATCCTCGCGCCAGGCAAGGCGGCCGCCGGGCGCTTCCACCGCCCAGGCGAAGTGCGGCAGGCTGGCGTCCAGCGCGGCCTCCAGCCGGCTGGCCAGCGCTGGCGAATCGATCAGGAAGCCCAGTTCGGTGTTGAGCCGCCACGATCGCGGATCAAAGTTCATCGAACCGACGAACAGGAAGCGCCCGTCGGCAATGAAGGTCTTGGCATGCAGCGCCGAGGCGCTTGACCGGAAGAAGCTGGTGGGATCGCCATTGCGCCGCAGCCGGCGCGGCACCAGGCCAAGCCGAGCCCGATGGCCAGCAGCACCGCGCATCTCCCACAGTTTCACGCCCGCCGCGATCAGCCGCTGCCGCCACGGCGCATACCAGGCGTGCACCAGCGCAACATTGTTGGACAGCAGGCTGTTGGTCAGCACGTCCACCCGCACCCCCTGCCCCGCCAGGCCGCCCAGCAGCGCGGCGCCCTGTGCGGTGGGAATGAAATAGGCCGACACCAGAAGCAGCCGGCGCCGCACCGGCCCCAGCGCGGCAAGCAGGCGCGGCAGCAGCAGCGTGTCTTCAGCGGCAGCGCCGGCAATCTTGGCCGGCGGATCCGACAACATGCGCACATCGGCCCAGTCGAAATCCCGCGCCTCGTCCACCATGGCGTGGGTGACGTCGCCATCGGCAGCGGCCAGGAACAGATCGCGCTGCGGCGAGGGCAGCGCCGGCGGCAGGCGGGCCAACGGCTGCATCAGTTGCGCCAGCGGCACGGCGGCGGCGCAATCCCAGTAACGCTGGAAATCCGCCGTCATGGCCGCGGCGATGGCACCGATGGCCAGCACATCCAGATCGGCCGACAGCGCCGGGTGGCTGGCATCGAAATATTCATCGCCGATGTTGCGCCCGCCGATCACCGTGGCGATGCCGTCCACCGTCAGGCTCTTGTTGTGCATCCGGCGGTTGAGGCGCGGAAAATCGAACAGGGCATTCAGCCAGCGCAGCCGCCGCAGCCGGCCGGGATTGAACAGCCGCACCTCCAGCCCCGGCAGGCTGGCGGCGAGCTGCTCGATGGCGGCACAGCCAAAATCATCCAGCAGCAGCCGCACCTTCACGCCGCGGGCTGCGGCCGCCGCCAGTTCATCCAGCAGCAGGCGCCCCGATACGTCGTTGCGCCAGATATAATATTGGATGTCGATGCTGATGCGCGCCCGCCGCACCAGCAGCAGCCGCACCGCCAGCGCCGCCGGGCCATCATCCAGCAACTGCACGCCGCTCTGGCCCGGATGGGCATCGCACAGATGGGCGAGCGCAGCGGTCATTCGGCCAGCCGCACCCACACCGGCAGATGATCGGAGGCCGTTCTTGCCAATGGCGTGGCATGAACCGCGGCGTGGGCCACCTTCAGGGCATGATGCGCGAACACCCGGTCCAGCCGGCCCAGCGGCAGCCGGGCGGGGAAGCTGGGCCCCAGCGCCAGTTCGCGCCAGTGCCGCGCCAGTTCTGCCAAGGCACCGCCGCCGCTGCGCCACTCGTTGAAATCGCCCATCAACAGTTCGGGCGGATTGCCCGGCGCGCGGGCCACGGCAGCGATGATGGCGCGCGTCTGCCGGGCGCGCCACAGGCCGGTGAGATCAAGATGAGCGCCCACCAGCCGCAGCAGGTGATTGCCTGCCGCCACATCGGCCAGCACCGCGCCGCGCGGTTCCAGCGCCGGCAGATGGATGGGCGCGGCATGGGTGAGGCGCGCGGCGCGGCGGACCAGCACGGCATTGCCATGCCAGCCCATGGCCTGCGGGTTTGGCGCCAGCGCCGCCGGTTCCCAGCCACGTTGCGCCAGCGCGGCTTCCGGCAGCACGGCGGTTCGCACGCCAAAACGCGTGTCCGCCTCCTGCAGCAGGGCCACATCGGCATCGATCTCGTCCAGCACGTCAAGGATGCGGGTGGGCGCCAGCCGGCCATCGGTGCCCACGCCCTTGTGGATGTTGTAGCTGGCAACCGTGAGGTTCACGCGCTCAACAGCCTCCCTTGCGTTCGACAAGAAAGGACAGTAATATTGACCCAATCATCAGACATTGGGGAGCGACCATGGTCGCAGGATTGCCGCCCGTAACCCTTGAAGACAAGTATCGCTTTCGCGATGGCCGGGTGTTCATGTCTGGCGTGCAGGCGCTGGTGCGGCTGCCACTGGTGCAGAAATGGCGCGATGCCGCTGCCGGGCTGAACACGGCGGGCTTCATCTCCGGCTATCGCGGCTCCCCGCTGGGCGGCTATGACCAGGAACTGTGGCGCGCCAAGAAGTGGCTGAAAGAACAGGATATCCACTTCGTTCCCGGCGTGAACGAGGAACTGGGCGCCACCGCGGTGTGGGGCACGCAGCACGTCGCGCTGAACCCCAAGGCCACCAAGGACGGCGTGTTCGGCATCTGGTACGGCAAGGGGCCGGGCCTTGATCGCGCGATGGATGTGCTGAAACACGGCAATGCCGCCGGCACCTCGGCGCATGGCGGCGTGCTGGCCATCGTTGGCGATGATCACGGCGCCAAATCCTCCACCCTTCCGCACCAGAGCGATCACAATTTCCAGGCCGCCTTCGTGCCCTTCCTGGCGCCGGCCAGCGTGCACGAATTCGTCGAATATGGCCTGCTGGGTCTGGCCATGAGCCGTTTTGCCGGCACCTGGGTGGGCTTCAAGGCCACCGCCGACACGGTGGAGACCAGCGCCACGGTCGATCTGGCCGGCGAGAATCGCCGCATCATCATCCCCGAATTCGAATTCCCGGACGGCGGCGTCCACATCCGCCCGGGCGACATCTGGCGCGAGGAAGACACCCGCCTGCAGCGTTACAAGGGCTTTGCCGCGCTGGCCTTTGCGAAAGCCAACGGCATCGATCGCGTGGTGTGGGACAGCCCGCGCCCGCGCATCGGCATCGTCACCACCGGCAAGGCCTTCGCCGACACGATGGAGGCGCTGGACGAACTTGGCATCACCGAAACCATCGCGGCGGCCATCGGCCTGAAGGTCTACAAGGTCGGCATGCCGTGGCCGCTGGAGCCCGACGGCATCCGCAGCTTTGCCGAAGGGCTGGAAGAAGTCCTTGTCATCGAGGAAAAGCGCGAGTTCATCGAACATCAGCTGAAATGGCAGCTCTACAACTGGCGCGAGGCGGTGCGGCCCGTGGTGGTGGGCAAGCATGATGAAACCGGCGAATGGCTGCTGTCGCCCGACAATGAACTTTCGCCCGGCGTCATCGCCCACGTGATCGCGGCGCGCATCCAGCGCATCCACGACACCGATCGCATCCGCGCCACCCTGGCCTTCTTCCGCGACCAGTCGGCCAAGGCCGCCGCCTATGAAACGCCGGTGAAGCGCAGCCCCTATTTTTGTTCGGGCTGCCCGCACAACACCTCCACCAAGCCGCCCGAAGGCCAGCGCGCGCTGGCCGGCATCGGCTGCCACATCATGGCGATGTGGATGGACCGCGCCGAAACCTTCACCCAGATGGGCGGCGAAGGCGTCACCTGGGTGGGCGAAGCGCCGTTCGTGGGCGAAAACCACGTGTTCGCCAATCTGGGCGACGGTACCTATTTCCATTCCGGCCTGCTCGCCATCCGGCAGTCCATCGCAGCCGGCGTCAACATCACCTACAAGATCCTCTACAACGACGCGGTGGCCATGACCGGCGGCCAGAAGCATGATGGCGAACTAGGCGTGGACCAGATTGCCGCCCAGATGCTGGCCGAACATGCGAAGAAGGTGGTTGTCCTCACCGAGGATCTCGCCCGCTACAAGGGCTTGGCCCTGCCCGCCGGCGTGCGCCTGCTGGATCGCAGCTTCCTCGATGAAATCCAGGCGGAATTCGCCGCGACCCCCGGCTGCACGATCATCATCTTCGATCAGACCTGCGCTGCCGAAAAACGCCGCCGCCGCAAGCGCAAGCAGCTGGTCGATCCCGATCGCCGCATCTTCATCAATCCCGCCGTCTGCGAAGGCTGCGGTGACTGTTCTGTGCAATCCAACTGCGTGTCGGTTGAACCCGTCGAGACCGAATTCGGCCGCAAGCGCCGCATCAACCAATCGAGCTGCAACAAGGATTACAGCTGCATCAAGGGCTTCTGCCCCAGCTTTGTCACCATCGACGGTGCCGAGGTGAAGAAATCAAGGGCAGAATTCGACGCCGACAATCTGCCCGAACCGCAGCTGCCGGCGCCGGGTGACGGCTTCAACATCATGGTCACCGGCATTGGCGGCACCGGCGTGCTCACCGTTTCGGCGCTGCTGGGCACGGCTGCCCACATCGAAGGCCTGGCCAGCACCACGGCCGACATGGCCGGCCTCGCCCAGAAGGGCGGCGCGGTCTACAGCCACGTGCGCATCGCGGCCCACAACAATGATCTTCTGTCCCCGCGGATCATGGCCGGCGGTGCCGATCTGGTGCTGGCCTGCGATGCCGTGGTCGCCGCCGACAAGCCAACGCAGACGCTGATGGTGCCCGAACGCACCGCCGTGGTCGCCAATGCCGATGTGGCGCCCACCTCCGATTTCGTGCGCAACCGCGATTTCGACTTCCGCAGCGCCGCCGTGGAGCGGGCAATCCGCAAGGCCAGCAACCCCAACGCCTGTGATTTCATCGCCGCCGACACGGTGGCCACCGCCCTGCTGGGCGATGCCATCGGCAGCAACATCCTGCTGATGGGCTATGCCTGGCAGAAGGGCCTGATCCCGCTGAAGCGCGAGAGCATCGAGGCGGCGATTGATCTGAACGGCGTCGCCATCCCCTTCAACAAGAAGGCCTTCGCCCTTGGCCGCCTGCTCGCCACCCGGCCTGACCAGGTGCTGGCGCTGGTGGAGGCCACCCGCGGGCCCCAACCGGAACCGCCGGCCACCACGCTGGACGAGATGATCGCCCGCCGTGAAGCCGATCTGCTGCTCTATCAGGACGCAGCCTATGCGGCCCGCTTCCGCCGCAGCGTGGACATGGCCCGCGACGCCGGTGGTGATGCGTTCGCCGAAGCGGTGGCCAAGAGCCTGTACAAGCTGATGGCCTACAAGGACGAATATGAAGTTGCCCGCCTGTACAGCGATGGCCGCTTCCGCGCCGCCTACGATGCGCAGTTCGCCGGTGGCAACCCGCGCGTCCTTCTGGCCCCGCCGCTGCTCTCCCGCATTGATCCCGCCACCGGGCGTCCCAAGAAGATCAGCTTTGGCCCATGGGTGTTCAAGGCGTTTGGCGTCCTCGCCAAGCTGAAGGGCCTGCGTGGCAGCGCGCTCGATCCGTTCGGCTACACGCAGGAACGCCGCCACGAACGCGCCGACATCGCGGCCTTCGAAGACGACGTGCAGCGCCTGTGCGAGGGCCTGACCCCCGCCAACATCGGCCTCGCCATCGCCATTGCCAAACTGCCGATGGACGTGCGCGGCTTCGGCCCGGTGAAGGCGAAAGCGCGGGACGAGGTTGCCACCCGCCGCGCCGCCTTGTGGGCAAAGCTGGACAGCACACCCCGGCAGGCCGCCGCCTGAGCCGGCCGTTCAGGCGATATCGATCTCGACCCAGCCGATGGCGTGATCGAGGGCGGTGCCCGCCGGCAGCGCCAGATGCCCGCTGCGCGGTGCCGCCACCAGCGCGCCGCCGGCCGTGAAGGGTGGCGCCGCCCCTGCCCGCAGCCAATCGGCGTCGGACTGGATGTAGCGGCCATGGCTGCGCTCGCCCAGCGCCGTCACCAGCGACAGCGCCGGGAAGTTGCGCCAGCCCAGCCGCGTGGCGAGCGCGGTATCGGTGGGGTTGAAGGCCACCAGCTTGCCGCTGTCCATGCGGTCAAGGCCCCGGGCGCGCAGGGTGGCATTGCCGCTGCCATGATGGCCCACCTTGTAGAAGACGGTGCGCGCCAGCAGATCTGGCCCGGTGCGGCGCGGGGCATCAGGGGCCGAGCCAAGCGGGACAGACACGGCATCCCAGCTCTGCCAGTTGCCGGCCTGCGCATCGGCGGCAAACAGCAGCACGTTGCCGCTGCTCACGCGTTCAACCGCCAGCACCAGGCTGGTGTTGTTGGTGTTGCGATCAAGCTGCAGGGCCAGATCGCCAGCGCCCGACAGCCACAGGCTGTCGATGCGGCGGCCGGCATCGCCGGCCAGATAATGGCGATCCAGGAACTGCCGCAGGGCCGCATCGCCCGCGCTTCCGTCGCGCAGCGCCGAAAGCGGCACGCCCTGTTCGGCATCGAACGGGGCGGCCGGATCGTCGCGAAGATCAAGCGTGCCATCGGCAATCGCCAGCGCTGTCGCCAGCGCCAGCGTTTCGGGATGGTTGCCGAACGCCAGCTTGTAACCATCGTCAGGATCGTCATGCACGCGCAACAACGCCGGATCACGCGGCGGGCCGAGCACGTGGATGCGCACATCCCCAACGCGTTCCGGCAGCGGCACCAGCGAGCCCGGCTCCAGATAGCGGACGCGGGCTGCGGGCACGAGGCCGCGCAGGGCCTCGCGGGCGCTGCGCACACGCTGGCCCGGCTGGGCGCCGAACAGGAAGCCGAACAGGCCATCCATGCCATTGGCCAGCCCATCAGGCAGGGTTTCGGCCGGTGCGGCAGCCATCGCCAGCCGCAAGCCCACCAAGGTTTCCTGCCCGGCATCCTTGTAGCGATCGATGGCGCTGCCCATCGCGTCGTCGGGATTTTCCGTCCACGCCAGCCACACTTCGCCCACCCGGATGCGCGGATCATCAT
>JALOSK010000074.1 GCA_025458465.1 Sandarakinorhabdus sp.
GGGAAGCCCAAGTCGCCGCGCGTGTTCGGCCAGCAGCGCAAAATAGGGCGCGGGTTCCACGGCTGCGGGAGGCACGCACATCAGGCCCACGATGCTGAGATCAGCCTCTTGCGCCTGGGCCAGCAGCGCCGGCAGATCAGCGATCGCGCAGCCGCCCTTCTGTTCTTCGTCACCGATGTTGACCTGAAGGTAGCAGGCCGGGCGCTTCCCCGCGGCAGTCTGGGCCTTGGCCAGTGCCGCCACCAGCGAGGGGCGATCAACGCTGTGGATCACGTCGAACAGCGCCACCGCATCGGCAGCCTTGTTCGATTGCAGCTGGCCGACGAGATGCAGAACCACGTCCGGCGTTTCGGCCAGCAATGCCGGCCACTTGCCTTGGGCTTCCTGCACGCGGTTTTCGCCGAAGTGACGCTGGCCGGCAGCGATCAGGGGCCGGATGGCATCGGCATCGAAGGTCTTGGAGACGGCGACGAGCAGCGGGCGATCGGCACGGCCGGCGTCGCGGCAGGCCCGCGCCAGCCCGGCCGTCACTGCGGCCAGCCGATCCGAAGCGTCACTCATGCGATCAGAAGGCGATGCGGGTGCCGAGGTAGACGGCCTGATCGTCGCGGTCCGGCATCACCAGGCTCGGCGGTTCCGGCGCGATGCGATAGCGCACGCCGCCGGTCACCGAGAAGCGCGGTGCCACGCGATAGGCGCCGCCCAGTTCCAGCGAATAACGGCGCGAGAGCGGCGCGAAGGCCAGCGGCTGGCTCTGTTCGGCGGTGCCTTCCAGCCGTGTGCGCCACTTGTTGCCACCATAGGACAGGCCAAGGTTGACCGCATCGGTCATCTGCCCCGGGATGGGTGCGGCCAGTGTTGGTTCGGCATGGCTGTAGCCGGTATCCACCGCAAAGCCCTGCCAGCCCAGCGAGACATTGACGCCATAACCGCGCGGAACAACGAATTGTTCGACGGGGGCGGCCGCCTTGGAACGATCGGCCATCGGCGTGGCCACCCGCGCCGCGACGCCCAGCGAGAGCGCGCTGCGGTTTTCCGTCTTGCCCGATGGCGTGAAGCGGAAGCCGCCGGACGACAGCGTCTGCGGCTGCGCGGGCGCACCGGGGGCCGTGAACGTGAAACGGCCGAATTCGCCAACCTGCGGCTGGAAGGGAGTGATCGGCGGCTCGGCAACCAGCCGCTGCTTCTGGTGCGAAGGCGATTTTGCGGCCATCGCTGGCGCTGCGACCAGCGCTGCCGCAACGAAGCACGCCGCAGCGCCCGCCAGCCAACCCCGGGCTGGACGCGAAAGCGCGCGCGATGGCGCGACCGACTCGGCCGCAATGATCATGACTGAAGCCTTATCAGGTGCCATGCCCAGCGCCCATATGGCTTTGGACGTATATCGCGCGTGAACGGCGCCGCTCGCGCGCTTTTGAACCTGTCTGTGGCCGACTCCACACACTGGCACCGGCGCGCATTGATGCGGGGTTCGCGAACGTGTTGGGCTTGGCGGGGCCGGTGCAACATGGCAGAAGGCCACACGTTCGAAGCGCGCCCGTGCAAGCTGGCGCCTGATGCGCAAGAAGGTCCTGCCATGCGGCGATTTGTTACCCCGGTCTTCCTGTTGTCCCTGGCGCTGCTGGCGCCGGCCTGCGGTTCCAAGAAGCCCAAGCTTGCGGCCGAGGCGCCGCCGCGCATCACCACCATCGGCATCAACGCCTATCTGTGGCGCGCCGCGCTGGACACCATCGGGTTCATGCCGCTGGCCCAGGTTGACTCCAATGGCGGGGTGATCATCACCGATTGGTATGTTTCTCCGCAAAGCGCCAATGAGCGGGTGAAGGTGACCGTCACCGTTCTGGACACCGTGTTGCGCGCCGATGCGCTGAAGGTGAACGTGCAGCGCCAGACGCTGGGCGCCACCGGCTGGACGGAAGCCACGGTGCGCGCCGGCACCGTGCAGCGGCTGGAGGAAACCATCCTGTCCAAGGCCCGGGACTTGCGGCGCGCTGCCGTTTCCCCGGGCCGTTGATCCCCAGCCGGACCCAGGTTGATGCCCCGTTTTGATCATCAGGCGGCCGAGGCGCGCTGGCAAATGGCGTGGGATCAGGCGCAGAGCTTTGCCGCGCAGGACAACAGCCCAAAGCCCAAGGCCTATGTGCTTGAGATGTTTCCCTATCCTTCCGGGCGCATCCACATGGGCCATGTGCGCAACTATACCATGGGGGATGTGGTGGCGCGCACCCGCCGGGCGCAGGGCTTCGAGGTGCTGCACCCGATGGGCTGGGACGCCTTCGGCATGCCGGCCGAGAATGCGGCGATGGAAAAGAAGGTCCATCCCGGCGAGTGGACGCGCGCCAACATCGCGGCGATGCGCGCCCAGCTGAAGCGGCTGGGCTTCGCGCTGGACTGGAGCCGCGAGCTCGCCACCTGCGAGCCGGATTATTACGGGCAGGAACAGGCGCTGTTCCTCGATCTTCTGGCAGCCGGCCTTGTGTACCGCAAGGAATCGGCGGTGAACTGGGACCCGGTCGACATGACCGTGCTGGCCAATGAACAGGTGATCGATGGCCGTGGCTGGCGATCGGGCGCGCTGGTGGAGCGCCGCAAGCTGTCGCAGTGGTTCCTGAAGATCACCGATTTCGCCGAAGATCTGCTCGATGGGTTGAGCACGCTGGACCAGTGGCCTGAAAAGGTCCGGCTGATGCAGGAAAACTGGATCGGCAAATCGACTGGGCTGAAGTTCACCTTCAAGGTTGCGGAAGGTGGCGACTTCGATGTGTTCACCACAAGGCCGGACACGCTGTTCGGTGCCAGCTTTGCCGCCATCGCCGCCGATCATCCGCTGGCCCAGCAATGCGCGGCCAGCAACCCGGCGCTGGCGGCCTTCATTGCCGAATGCCAGGCCGGCGGCACGGCAGCGGCCGATATCGAAACCCAGGAAAAGAAGGGCTTCGATACCGGGCTGAGCGTGGTTCACCCGTTGGATCCTGCGATCCGCCTGCCGGTGTTCGTCGCCAATTTCGTGTTGATGGATTATGGCACCGGCGCCCTGTTCGGTTGCCCCGGCCATGACCAGCGAGACCTTGATTTTGCGCGCAAATATCAGCTGCCCGTGATCCGGGTCGTCGCCGCGGATGGCGAGGAGAACGCCCCCATCCACGATGAGGCCTACACCGGCCCCGGCCGCATGGTGAACTCCCGCTTCCTGGACGGAATGACTGCGGACGCGGCGCGCGCCGCCGTGATCGCCCGGGCCGAAGCCGAGGGCTGGGGTGAAGGCGTGACGCAATATCGCCTGCGCGACTGGGGCGTGAGCCGCCAGCGTTACTGGGGCACGCCGATCCCGATCATCCACTGTGAGATCTGCGGCGTGGTGCCGGTGCCGAAGAAGCAGCTGCCCGTCACCCTGCCGGAAGATGTGACGTTCGACGTGCCGGGCAATCCGCTCGATCGCCATCCGACGTGGAAGCATGTGGACTGTCCGCAGTGCGGCAAGCCGTCCCGCCGGGAGACCGACACGCTCGACACGTTCGTCGATTCCTCATGGTATTTCATCCGTTTCGCCTCGCAGCCCGATGATCGGCCGTTCGATCCGGCGGTGGCCGCGAAGTGGCTGCCGGTGGGCCAGTATATCGGCGGGGTGGAACACGCGATCCTGCATCTCCTCTATGCGCGTTTCTGGACGCGGGCCTTGCAGCGCATCGGCCAGATTGACGTGGCCGAGCCGTTCGCCGGGCTGTTCACCCAGGGGATGGTGACCCACGAGACCTACAGCCGTCCGCAGGGTGAAGGCCTGCCGCCGCTGTGGTTCGCGCCGGAGGATGTTGATCGCACGGGCACCGGCGCAACGCTGAAGGCCGACGGCCAGCCGGTCGAGGTTGGCCGCGTCATCAAGATGTCGAAGTCCAAGAAGAATGTCATCGACCCCGATGCCATCCTGGGCCGCTATGGCGCCGATGCCGTGCGCTGGTTCATGCTGTCGGACAGCCCGCCAGAGCGGGATCTGGCATGGTCGGAAGCCGGCATTGATGGCGCGTGGCGCTTTGTGCAGCGCGTGTGGCGTCTGGCCGAGGACAATGCCGCGCCTGCTGCGGGTGGAGATGACGGGAAGCTTGACCGGCTGGTGCATCGCACCATCGCGGCCGTCACCGGCGATATCGACAAGTTGCAGTTCAACAAGGCCGTGGCCCGCCTGTACGAACTGGTTGGCGCGCTGGAACGTGCTGCTGCCGGCCCCAGCCGGCGCAGCGGTGTGCTCACCCTGCTGCAACTGGTGGCCCCGATGGCCCCGCACCTGGCCGAGGAAGCATGGTCGCTGATGGAACAGGCCGGTTTCATCTGCGATGCCGGTTGGCCGGTGGCCAACCCCGCCCTGCTGGTGGACGACGAGGTGACCATCGCGGTGCAGGTGAATGGCAAGCTGAAGGGCGATTTCACCGCCGCCAAGGGCAGTGACAAGGCCGTGCTGGAAGCCGCCGCGCTGGCTCTGCCGGGCGTGCAACGCACCCTTGACGGCGCCGCGCCGAAGAAGATCATCGTGGTTCCCGATCGACTGGTGAACATCGTTGCCTGATCTGCGCCTTCTTCTCCTGCTGCCCACCGCCCTGGCGGTGTCCGCCTGCAACCTCAGCCCGGTGTATGGCGGTGGCGGTGGATCGGCGCCGGCGACGTTGCTGGCGGATATCGGCATTGCCCCCATCCCCGAACGGTCGGGCTTCATGGTGCGGCAGGCGCTGGAAGAACAGTTCGGGCGGACGGTCGCCAACCCGCGCTATCGGCTGGAGGTGGTTCTGGATGATCAGATCACCGCCTTTGGTCTGCGCGGCGATTCGTCGGCGGCGCGCGAGCGGCGGACGCTCCGTGCGCGTTTTCGGCTTCTGGATGCCGCCACCAACCAGGTTCTGGTGGACGATACCGCCTCGGCCGATGCCGGCATTGATCGCGTGAGTTCGAACTTTGCCGTTGTGGCTGCCGAAACGACGGCGCTGGAACGGCTGTCCACCGATATTGCCCGCCAGATCAGCGCGCGGCTGGCCCGTTATGCCCGCGCGCGCCAAGGCTGATCCGGCCGGGCAGAGACCGGCGGCATGAAGATCGATGCCGCGCGCGCTGCCGGCTTTGCAAAGGCCTGGCCGCCGGATGTGCGCCTGTTGCTGCTGCACGGGCCCGACGAATCGGCATCACGCGACATTGCCCGCCAGATTGCTGCCGCGCAGGCCGCCGCCGGTGTCGGCGTGACGGATCTGATTGGCGCCACGCTGAAGGATGATCCCCAGGCGCTGGTCGCGGCCGTGACCAGCCTGTCCATGTTCGGAGATCGCGAACTGCTCCGTCTTGATGGCCTTGATGATGACGGGCTGGAGGCCATCGAGGCGCTGCTTGCGGCCCCGCAAGGGCACGCCGTGCTTGCCGTGGCAGGTTCGCTGAAGAAGGGCAGCAAGCTTCTGGCTCTGGCAGAGCGCGAGCCGGCCATCGCCGCCTGCATCAACTACGAGGCCACACAGCGCGATGCGCCCCGCCTGCTGGCAGACATGGCCGCGCCGCTGGGCCTGCGGCTTGATCAGGAGGTGGCGGAAAGCCTGTTCGAAAGCGCAGATGGTGACCGGATGGTGCTGCGGGCCGAGCTGGAAAAATTCGCGCTGTACAAGAATGCCCAGCCAGGCGCGCCGCAGCGGTTGACGCTCGATGATCTGGCCGCCCTCGGCATCGTCTCGGGCGAGGCAGAGCTGTTTGCACCCATTGGCGCCATCACCATCGGCGATGTGGAAAGCGCCGTGGAACTTGTGGGGCGCTTGCCCGATGGCGTGGCCATTCCCTTGTTGCGGGCGCTTGAGCGGCGCTTTGCAACACTGGCGCAGATGCGCGCGGACGTCGATGCCGGCAAGACGCCCGCCGCCGTCGTCGATGCCGCTGGCCGCGCCATCTTTTTTCGGGAAAAGCCATTTTATATCAAGGCATTATCGGCGTGGACCCAGAATGGGCTGGCCGGCGCGCTGGCGGATGTGCTGGCCGCGGAGCGGGCCATCAAGGCTGGTGGCGGGACAGCCGATCTGGGCGTCCAGTCGCTCTTGCTTGGCCTTGCCCGCCGGGCAGCGGCAGCCCAGCAGCGCCAGCGCTGATCAGCCGAGACTGGCGCCCAGCCGCGCGCAGAGCAAATCTAGCTGGTCCAGATCCGCAAAGCGGATGGTGAGGCTGCCACTGGTGGCGCCGGGGGCAATGGTCAGCGCAACAGGCATGCCAATCGCCTCCGCCAGCTGCTCCTCCAGGGCTTCACTGTTCGGATCGTTGGCCGCCGGTGCGGCGGCAGACCCGGTCTTGCCAGCGCGCGCAGGGGCCTTCTGGTTTGCAACAAGCTGTTCCAGGGCCCGAACCGACAAGCCTTGTTGAACCGCCCTTTCCGCCAGCGCCTGCGCATCCTCAACACCCACCAGGGCCCGCGCATGACCCATCGAAAGCTTGCCGGCTTCGACCAGGGCCTGCACCGGCGCTGGCAAGTCCAGCAGGCGCAGCAGGTTGGTGAGGTGGCTGCGCGATTTGCCGACGATATCGGCCAGCGCGGCTTGGGTATGGCCGAACTCCGCGATCAGCCGCTGATAGCCGCGGGCTTCTTCGATGGCGTTCAGATCAGCACGTTGGACGTTCTCGATCAGGCCGATTTCAGCCACTTCGCGTTCATCCAGCTCCCGGACGACAACCGGCATCTCATGCAGACCCGCTGCCTGCGCGGCGCGCCAACGCCGTTCCCCGGCAATGATCTGGTGCCGCCCGCCAAAAGGCCGCACCAGGATGGGTTGCAAGATGCCATGGGCACGAACAGAAGAGATGAGTTCCGCCATGGCGTCATCATCGAAGTGGCGGCGCGGTTGCGCCGGGTTGGCCGTGATATCGGCCACGGGAAGGCGGACGACACCCGGCGCAGTGCTCGTGGGTGGCGCGGCAATATCGTCAAGCAGGGCAGACAATCCGCGACCCAGGCCCGCCTTGCGCTTGTTGTCGGTCATCGGCTCTGTTCCCCCTTCAAGCGGCCAGCGTGGGCTCGATCCGATCCAGCAGTTCCCTGGCGAGTGCCAGATAGGCTTCGGAACCCGCGCAGCGGCTGTCGTAGATCAGGGCCGGCACACCGTGGCTTGGCGCCTCCGACAACCGGACATTGCGCGGCACCTGTGTCTTCAGAACCTTTGCGCCCATCACCGCGCGAACGTCGGCGCAGACCTGATCGGATAGACGGTTGCGGCGATCGACCATGGTGAGGACGATGCCGAGCAGTTCAAGGCGACGATTGAGACCGGCCTTCACCCGTTCGATTGTTCCCAACAGCTGCGACAGGCCTTCGAGAGCGAAAAACTCGCTTTGCAGCGGCACAAGAACCGCATCGGCGGCCACCAAGGCATTGACCGTTCCAAGGCCAAGCGAGGGCGGGCAGTCGATCAGAATGAAGTCGTGATGCGGCAGGGTTGCCAGTGCATCTGCCAACCGCTGCGATCGGCGATCGGCGTCAACCAGCTCCACTTCAGCTCCCGAAAGCGAGGCGGTGGCCGGCAGCAGCGACAGGCCGGGAATATCGGTTTCGCGGATGGCAGACGCCGCCGAGGCCTTGCCGATCAGCACCTCGTAGAGAGAGGGTTCCCGCCCCTTCCGATCAAGGCCAAGCCCTGTCGAGGCATTCCCCTGCGGATCAGAATCGACCACCAACACCTTCTTGCCGATTGCCGCCAATGCGGTCGCGAGGTTGACGGCCGTCGTGGTCTTTCCCACTCCACCCTTCTGGTTGGCGATTGCGATGATCATCGGCGTGTCACCTCCGACGCTTTACGGCTCGGGCGACAACGATGCGGGCATCGGAATCAGTCCGGCTGGGAATCAGGTCGTGGTCAAAGTGGAACCGCTTTGACGCGGTGGCAAGCTCTTCCTGCACGCGGGCGCCTTTTGGCAGTAGCCAGCGCGTTTCGGGCCCGGCAAACCGCAGGCCCCAATCAAACAGGACCTCGAGTGCTGCTGCGGCGCGCGCGGTGATCACGTCAAACCGGGCCGTTGGCAGGCTCTCGATTCGCTGGTTGGCGATGGTGACGCGATCAGCCACCCCGGTTCCAATGGCCACTTCGGAAAGAAAGCGGCATTTCTTGCTGATTGATTCCACCAGGACCAGCCGGGCCGAGGGGTCCAGAATGGCGATGACGAGTCCGGGGAACCCACCGCCGGCGCCGATGTCCAGCCAGCGCTGCCCGGTGCCGGCGGTCGGAAGCAACTGGGCCGAATCGCGGAAGTGCCGGCTCCAGATATGGGGCAGGGTGGAAGGGCCAACCAGATTCATGCGTTGCTGCCACTCGGTCAGCAGAGTGGCATAGCATTCCAGTCTGGCGGATGTTTCACGTGAAACATTGAACTCGGCCTCGAAGGCGGCCCTCTGCTCATCAGCGGTCATCAAGCTGCCTGGCGCGTGGCATAAGGCAACAGGGCCACAAGCGCGGCCGGCGTAACGCCTGGGACGCGGCTGGCGGCACCTATCGTGAGCGGCCGCGCCTTC
>JALOSK010000356.1 GCA_025458465.1 Sandarakinorhabdus sp.
CTGGAAGAACTTCACCACCTTCTGCTGTTCGGCCGGGGCATAGCGCGCGGCTTCCTGGCCGATCAGGCGGTTCATTTCGGCCTGGGAAACGGTGACGCCGTTGCGCTGGCCGATTTCCGACAGCAGCAGGCCCAGGCGCACACGGCGCACGGCAATACGACGATAATCCTCGCGCTCGGCCTCGATCTCGGCGCGGGCGGCGGCCGGATCGGCCTCACGGGCGGCTTCGGCTTCCAGCGTCTGCCAGATCTGCTCGAACTCGGCATCCACCATGGTTTCCGGCACGTCGAAATCATGGCGGGCGGCCAGCGTGTCGAGCAGCTTGCGCTTCAGGTAGGTGCGCGACAGGGTGCCCAGCTCGGCATCCAGCTGATCCTTCAGGATTTCCTTCAGCGCCTCCAGGCTGTCGAGGCCGAAGCCCTTGGCGAATTCATCGTCGATGGCGGTTTCGGCCGGCACTTCGACGCCGGTCACCACCACGTCGAACGTGGCGGCCTTGCCGGCCAGGTTGGCGGCACCATAATCGGCCGGGAAGGTAACGTTCAGCGTGCGCTCTTCATTGGCCTTGGCGCCGATCAGCTGGTCTTCGAAACCGGGGATGAGCTGGCCCGAGCCGATCTTCACCCGCATGCCTTCGCCCTTGCCGCCGTCGAACGGCACGCCATCCACCTTGCCTTCGAAATCGATGACGACGGTATCACCCGTCTTGGCCTTGTGCTTGGCCGGGGCCGGTTCGGTGCGCTGGGCCGATTCGGCAAGCCGCGCGGGCAAGCCGCGCGAGCGCTGCGTCCATGGCGGCTTCGTCGGCCGGCACCACCAGTTTTTCCAGCGCCAGATCACCGGCCTTCACATCCTCGATGGTCGGCAGGATCTCCAGGCTCACGGTGAAGCGGGCATCGCCCTCTTCCGGCAGTTCGCCATCCACATCCACCTGCGGCTGGGTGGCGGGGCGCAGGCCGTGATCGGCAATCACCTTGTTGACACCGTCATTCAGCGCCGCCTGCAGCGCTTCACCGCGCAAGGCCGGACCGTGCATCTTCTTGACGAGGTTCGGCGGCACCTTGCCGGGGCGGAAGCCGGGCATCTTGATGGTTTTCGACACTTCGGCCAGGCGGGCGTCCAGGCGCGCGGCAATGGCATCGGCCGGGATCACCAGCGAATAAGCGCGCTTGAGGCCCTGATTGGTGATTTCGGCAATCTGCATTGAAGAATCCGTCGTGTTGAAAGTGGCAAATTCGAAGGGCCGGGGTTGGCCGCGAAGGCTGGTGCGGGCGAAGGGACTCGAACCCCCACGTCTTTCGACACTGGAACCTAAATCCAGCGCGTCTACCAGTTCCGCCACGCCCGCACCCGGTGAGCGAGCGCCCGCCTATAGCAGGGAGAAACAGGAGCGCAAGGCAGCAATGCCGAAGCCGTAGCGGGCTCGCCGCCTCAGGCGAGGCCCATCGACATCGCGGTGGTGGCAAAGCCGGCCAGCACCAGGGCCGAAACCGACGCGACCAGACGGCGACGGCGCTGCGGCGAACCGACGAAGCGCTGGATCATCGGGTGGCTGCTGTTGCCCGACACCGCCCATGCCATCAGGCCGATCCACAGCGCGAAGGAAAACAGCGATACGACGTTCAAGGCGGCGAGCAGGTGGCGATCGGGGTGGCGGTTCACATAGGCCACGCAGGCCGGCAGGAAATTGAACACGCACAGGAAGATGAAGATGCCCACGATCACCGTGATCGCCGTGGTCCCCACCACTGCACTGCCCGCAACCATAGGCTACTCCTCTACGCCTTGTTCCCGCATCGAGTCGCACGGGTAACAAACCGAGAATTTACGCCTTCTTAACCACACTGCAAGCCAAATTGTCTCCATTGATGGGCAAGGGGCGGGCGTGATGCCGCCAATTCGGGCAGGATCGCTGATGCGTGGTTCAGCCCAGCAGCCAGGTGCGGATCATCAGGCCGACGGCGCCAACCACCGCGACGCCAGCCGCCCACAGGCCCACGAACCAGGCCAGCCGGTGTCGCAAGGTCTGTGGTTTCTCAGGCATAGCCCTCCGCCCCCACCTTGCCGCGGAACAGCCAATAGCCATAGGCGGTGTAGCCCAGGATCACGGGCAGCAGCAGGCCGACGCCGACCAGCATGAAGCTTTGCGCATTGGCCACGGTGGCCGCCTGCCAGATCGTCACCTGCCCCGGCACCGCCCAGGGGAAGATCGAGATGCCCAGCCCCACAAATGTCAGCAGGAACAGGATTTCGGCCAGCACGAACGGCGCCACTTCCGCCCGGCGCCGCAGGGCCCGGATGAACAACAGGCCGGTGATGCCCAGCAGGATGGGCACCGGCGCGGAATAATAGAGGCCCGGCACCTCGAACCAGCGGCTGAAATAATCATGGCTGAGGAACGGCGTCGCCAGGCTGACAGCGGCGATGGCGGCGATGCTGGCCGCGCCGCCGCGCCACGCCATGCGATAGGCGTGATCCTGCACGGCCCCTTCCGTGCGCCAGATCAGCCAGCAGGCGCCGAGCAGCGCATAGGCCGCCACCACCGAGGCGCCGGTGAGCAGCGAAAAGAGCGACAGCCAGTCCCACCAGCCGCCGGCATAGCTGCGCCCTTCCACCTTCACGCCCTGCAGCACCGCGCCCAGGATGACACCCTGCGCGAACGCCGCCAGCGTGGAGCCGGCAAAGAAGGCGAAATCCCACAGCCAGATGCGGCTGGTGCGCGCCCGATATTTGAAGGCGACACCGCGGAAGATCAGGCCCAGCAGCATGGCGATCAGCGGCGCGTACACCGCTGGCATCAGGATCGCATAGGCCAGCGGAAAGGCCGCGAACACGCCGCCACCGCCCAGCACCAGCCATGATGGTGGCGATCGCCGTCTCGCGCTCGGCGCCCGGCGCCATCACCGGAAACAGGATGCCGATGCCCAGATCAAAGCCGTCGGTGACGACATAGATGAAGATGGCCAGGCCGATGATGCCGGCCCACACCAGGGTCAGGAACGGATCAGGTGCCACCAGCCCTCACTCCGCCAGCTGGAAACCAAAGGGCGCATCGGGCGGCAGGCTGCCGACATCCACCGTCTGCTCCTTGCCGGGGCCCTTGTCTTCGGGGTTGGGTTCATTGCCCATCAGCTTGATGATGAACCAGGTGCCGACGCCGAACACGAAGAAATAGACGATGATGAAGGCGATCAACGACGCGGCGACCGCCGGTGCGGCCAGCGGGCTGGCGCTTTCGGCCGTGCGCAGCAGGCCGAAGATGGTGAAGGGCTGACGGCCGGTTTCGGTGGTGATCCAG
>JALOSK010000357.1 GCA_025458465.1 Sandarakinorhabdus sp.
GTGGGCGATCATGATCTGGTGGTGCCGGTGCTGCGGGCACTCGGCGCTGAACTCGATTTCTGGCGCATCGCCATGCGGCCGGGCAAGCCACTGCTCGCCAGCACGCTGGGTACCCGGCGGGTGATCGGCCTGCCTGGCAATCCGGTTTCGGCCTATGTCTGCGCCGCGCTGTTCCTGCTGCCGCTGCTTGCCGCCCTGGGCGGCCGCCCCGCGACCACCGGACTGGAACGGTTGCCGCTGGCGGCCCCGCTGCCCGCCAACGGCCTGCGCCGCGATCATATGCGCGCCGCCCGCACCCCCGCCGGCGCCATGCCCTTTGGACGGCAGGATTCGGCGCTGCTTTCGGTGCTCGCCGCCGCCGATCTGCTCATCATCCGGCCTCCACACGCGCCGCCCGCCGCGGCCGGCGACTTGGTGGATTGCATCGCGCTTGACATGTTCCACATCGTTTCCTAAACGTTCTACCTGTGTTCCAACGCAGGAGGCATCATGCTCACGCGCAAGCAGCAGGAATTGCTCATTTTCATCGATGAGCGGTTGAAGTCCGATGGTGTGTCCCCTTCGTTCGAGGAAATGAAGGCGGCGCTGGCGCTGAAATCCAAATCCGGCGTGCACCGCCTGATCAATGCGCTGGAAGAACGCCAGTTCATCCGCCGCCTGCCCAACCGTGCCCGCGCGCTGGAAGTGCTGCGCTTGCCCGAGGCGCTGGAAAAGCCCGGCCGTCCGGCGCTGACGCTGGCGAGCAGCAACCCCGCGCCGCGCCGCCCGGCCCCGCACCCGCAGGCGATGCTGGCCGCCAACGATACGGTGGTGGTGCCGCTGCACGGCCGCATCGCCGCCGGCCTGCCGGTGGAAGCGCTCGAAAGCGACCAGTCACTGTCCGTGCCCGCCGCCCTGCTCGGCCCGGGTGAACACTATGCGCTGGAAGTCTCTGGCGATTCGATGATTGAAGCTGGCATCTTCGATGGCGACTACGCACTGATCCGCCGCTGTGAGGACGCCCGTGACGGCGAGATCGTCGTCGCGCTGATCGACAACAGCGAGGCAACGCTGAAATATCTGCACCGCGAAGCCGGCATAATCCGCCTCGATCCCGCCAACAGCCGCCACAGCCCGCAGCGCTACCGCCCTGATCAGGTGCGCATCCAGGGTCGGCTGGCTGGCCTGCTGCGCCGCTACCACTGATCGACGAAATGCTTCTGCCGGCCTCCTGCCAAGCCCGGAGACGGATTTTCTTGGGCCGAATCTTGGCGTTTCTTTCCCGCGCTCACTGGACCTCGGTATCGGACCTGCCAGGGCCGATCCCCCGCCGGCGCTGTCACAATGCGTTTCGGTACCAGCCACAGCGCCAAGGCGCCGCTGTGCGCCAGGCTGGTGCGATCCAGCTTTAGCCAGCGAGGCCGGCACCAGGCGGGCAGGCGCCGATCGCTCACCACGATGTCGACGCTGGCACAGGCGGCGGCGAACGGCGCGCGGTCGATCCAGTCGCGGCTGGTGGTGGCCAGCAGCTGCCAGCGTCGGCCATCGGCCACGATGTTGGCAATGCAGGCATCGGCCGAGCAGCGCGCGGCCGGCAGGTCGCCCAGCCACAACCGCTCATCGGCATCGCCGCCCACGGTCTCGCTCCAAGTTTCGGCCAGATAATCGCCTACGCGGGCTCGGCTGAAGGCCAGTCGGCCGTCCGGCAATCGCCACGCCACGTGCCGGCCGTCACCGGAAACCAGCAGATCGGGCGGCCGGTTGCTGGCGGCCATCAACACGGCCGCCAGGACCGGCGCCACCCCCCACCAGCGCGCGCGGCTGCGCCACAGGGCCAGCCACAGCCCGCCCGCCACCAGCAGTGCAAAGGCCGGCACCGGCATGGCCGGCAGCACCAGCACCGCGCCGGGCCGGCCCGCCGTGTAATCGGCCAGCGCGATCAATTGGGTCATCGCCCAGCCGGCCAATGGCCAGGCCGCCGCCGTGCCCAGCGCCTCGCCAGCAAGCGCCAGCGCCAGTGCCGGCAGCACGGCAAAGCTTGTCCACGGAATGGCGATCATGTTGGCGAGCACGCCGTAAAGCCCGGCCCTGCCGAAATGATAGAGGCCGATACCCGAAAGTGCCGCTTCCGCCACCAGCCCGCTGGCCAGCAGCCCGGCCAGCTGGCGGGCCGTGCGGTGATAGAAATGAGCCGTGCGGTGATAGAAATGCTCGGCTTCCGGCACAGAGGTCAACCAGCGGCCCAGCGGGCTTTCATAAAGCGCAATGATGCCCATCACCGCGGCAAAGCTCAGCTGGAAGCTGGCCCCCAGCAACACCTCCGGCCGCACCGCCAATATGGCCATGGGAAGCTGGCGCCCAGCAACACCTCCGGCCGAACCGCCAATATGGCCATGGCAGCGGCGGCCACCAGCCGCAGCGAGAACGCCTCCCGCCCCAGCAGCATGCCGGCCAGCACAATCAGCGCGGCAATGATCGATCGCACCGTGGGCACCTGCGCGCCGGCCAGCAGCGTGTAGGCCACGCCGGCCAGCGCGCCCGCTGCCAGCGCCAGCGTGCGCACCGGCGCGCGAAGGGCCAGCCACGGCCATAATGCCAGCGTGCGCCGCACGATGAGCACCATGCCGCCCACCACCACCGCGATGTGCAGCCCCGAAATCGAAAGCAGGTGGGCGAGCCCCGCATCGCGCATCGCCTGCGCCGTGGCCGGCGGA
>JALOSK010000075.1 GCA_025458465.1 Sandarakinorhabdus sp.
CACCGCCGCGCGCTGGGCGGCGATTCTGGCGCGTCCGACCAGCCGCCACGGGGAAGGCTGGCGCATCAGCCTCGACAATGGCGCACTGGATTTCGTGCCCGTCACCGATTCGCGCGGCGAAGGCCTGAACGCCATCCGTCTCACTGGCCCCAGCGCGCCAGCGCGTCCATTGGACAATGCCGTGCCCGCGCACGTCTGCGGCCTCGATTTCCTGCCGGAGGACTGACCGATGAACACCGACACAGGCACCGATGATCTTCTCGCCAGCGTTGCCGATGGCGTCCTCACCCTCACGCTCAACCGCCCGGCGGCGCGCAATGCCCTGTCCCGCGCCATGCTGGATGGCCTGGCCCGCCTGCTGGGCGAGGCGGAGGCTGATCCGGCCATCGGCGCCATCCTGATCACCGGGGCGGGCGGCCGGCCATCGGCGCCATCCTGATCACCGGGGCGGGCGGCGCCTTCTGTGCCGGCGGCGACGTGAAGGGCATGGCAGCGCGCAACGAAAGTGGCGAGCCTGAACCCATCGATGTCGCCATCGCGCGCCAGCGCCGCAACCAGCGCGAAACCGCCGGGCGCCTGCACGCCATGCCAAAGCCCACCATCGCCGCCATCCCCGGCCCCGCTGCTGGCGCTGGCCTCAGCCTCGCGCTGGCCTGCGATCTGCGGGTGATGGCCGATACGGCGTTCCTGACCACCGCATTCGCCAAGGTCGGCTTTTCCGGCGATTATGGCGGCACCTATTTCCTCACCAGGCTGGTCGGCGCGGCCAAGGCGCGGGAAATGTATTTCCTGTCCGACCGGGTGGACGCCGCCGAAGCGCTGCGGTTGGGCCTGGCCAACCGGGTGGTGCCGGCCGATGTGCTGATGGCTGAAGCACACGCGCTGGCGGCGCGGCTCGCCGCCGGACCGCGCGTGGCCTATCGCTACATGAAGGAAAATCTGAACCGCGCCTTTGCCGGCGGCGACATGGACGATTGCCTCGATCTGGAGGCCACGCACCATGTCCACTGCGGCCTGACCGACGATCACAAGGACGCCGCAAGGGCCTTCGTGGAAAAGCGCGCGCCCGTATTTCGTGGGCGATAGTTTCGCGGGCGCTAGGCCAGTATCCCGCGGCTGCGGGCAAAACCCAGCACCAGTTCGGCGTGGCGCTCCGGCGCTTCCTCGTGCGCAAGATGGCCAAGGCCGGGCAGGCCGTGGTGTTCGACCGGGGTGCCGTGTTGGGCGAGGCGCTGCGCCACCGTGTGGCTGGTGGCGGGCGGCACGGTCTTGTCGCGCTCGCCGTGCAGCAGCAACACCGGGCAATGCACGCCGGCGATGCTGCGTTCGATGGCATCAAGATCCCAATGCGCCATCAAGGCCAGCGCACCGCCGGTGTGGCCGGGGTTGCGGAACAGGCGTTCGTAATAAGCGACCTGCTCGCGCGTCGAGTTCGATCCGGTCCAGCGCCGCAGCAGATCGGGCATCGACTGGAAGCGGGTGGTGAAGCTGAAGAAGGCCGGCATGAACGGGTTGACGAACAGCGCCTTGGCCAGCCCCGGATAGACCTTGCCGACGCCGGCAAACGGCAGCAGCGCGCCGCCCAGCGAGATCAGCGCGCGCGGCTTCACCAGCTGTTTCGCCGTGGTGGTGAAGGCGATGGCGGCGCCCACACTGTGGCCCAGGATCATCGCCGGATCGGCGTTCAACTCACCCAGCAGCGCCGCCACGGCCTTGGCCACATTGTCCGGATCAGGCGCGTTCAGCTTCTGCGTGAAACCATGGCCAGGCAGATCGGGGATGATGACGCGGAAGCGTTCCGCCAGCAGCGGTGCGAGGCCGGCGAAGCTGTGCGTCGTCGCGCCAGTGCCGTGGATCAGCAGCAGCGGCGGCGCGTCCTGCGGACCGGCCAACTGCACGTGCCATTTGAGGCCGCCGGCCGAAACGAACCGGCTCCATTCGCGGTGCGGCACCCTGGCCCCATCAATATCCCAGCGCATCAGATGGCTCCCGAACTGGCAGCCTTCACCGCCGCCACCACCGATTTGGCATCAACGCGCGGCAACGTCACCAGACGGGCGCCCATCGCAGCGGCCAGTTCGGCACCCTGCGGGCGCGGGCGCGGGCTGCAATCGATGAACACCGCCGCTATGCCGGAAACACGATAGGCCCGCGCCGAGGCCAGCGCAGCGTCCTGCGGGCTGATGTTCGCATCCCCGCCCACGTTCGCACGCCCATCGGTGAGCACCACCACCAAGGGCGTGCGGCCCCGGCCCTTCTCGCCTTCGGCAACCTTGCGCGCCAGATCAAGGCCCGAGGCAATCGGCGTGCCGCCGCCGCCGGCCAGCCCGGCCAGTTCCTTCTTGGCGCGCGGCAGGCTGCGGGTGGGCGGCAGCGCCAGGGCGGCTTCCGTGCCGCGGAACGCCACCAGCGCCACTTCGGCGCGCTTCACATAGGCCTCGGCCAGCAACAGCTCGACCGCGCCCTTGGCCTCGGCCAGCCGCGCGAACGCCGCCGAACCGCTGGCATCCACGGCAAAGATGGTGGTCGATTGCGTCTGCGCGATGAAGCGGCGGATGCGCAGATCATCGCTGCGGATGGCCAGCCGGCCATCCTCGCGCTTGGGGCGGATCTTCTGCCAGGGCGCCGCCGTCTTGATCGTCTCGATCAGCGCCAGCCGCGCGCCGCGGCCCGGCATTCCGGGCCGCACACCGGCCGGGCGGCCACTGGTGATGCTCTTCTGCTTGGCGCCCGATGAACCACTGGCCTTGGGCGCTTTCGACATGGTGCCGGCCGCCAACGCATCCAGCAGGCCGGGCGGCAGCGCCGTCTGCGCCGCATCCAGCAGCAGTTCGGTGGGGTCGATGGGCGGCGGCTCCGGCTGCTCCTGATCGTCGCCCGGCGTGTCATCGCTGGGTGGCGGCGGGGGTGGCGGCTCTTCTGGCGGCGGCTGGTCGTCGGGCTGCTCTTCGGGCGGCGGCGGTTCCTCTTCCTCCGGCGGGGGCGGTGGCAGGCGGGTGGCACGTGGGCCCAGCACCAGCGCGGCGGCAGCGGCCATGTCGGCCTCGCGAAGCTGTTCGATATCGTCGGGCCGCTCGTCGGCGCGGGCATGGGCGCGGGCCACGCGCACGGCCATGATCGGCGCACGGATGGACGCGATGCCCAGCGAAGCTGCCGCCACCGCCAGCGCGGTTTCCGGATCCTTGGCGATGGCGCCCGGTTCGGCCAGCATTTCCAGCGGCGGCGGCGGTGCCTCGCCCGCCACCAGCGCCGCCATGTCCAGCCGCACGCTGTTCAGATCAATGTGGATGGCCAGCCGTTCGGCCAGCGCCGCGGGCACGCGTTCGCGTTCGGGATCGTCCGGATCACCTTCGTCGAACAGCACCAGCGGCGGCGCGGCCTCGTCGATGGCGGTGGCCAGCCGTGCCGCCAGCGCGGGGTTCAGCCGTTCCGCCATCGGCACCACCAGCACCTTGCCGGCGGCATCGGCGAGGATGCCGGCGCGGTGCACCGGCTTGCCGCCGGCCAGCGTCGCGGTCAGATCAAGCCCGCCATCCAGCGCCTCGGCATCGGCGCTGGCCGGCAGGCGGCGGGTGGCCGCCACCATGTTCAGCGCATCGGCCCAGGCATCACGCACCGGGCCGGGCCGGGCCCGCAGCAGGATGCCGCCGATCCGGTTGCCGGCGGCCACCAATATGTCGATCGCCGCCAGTGCCAGCGCCCAGCGTTCGCCCGATTCGTCTGCCGCTTCGGCCTCTGGCGTCACGCCGGGATCAATTCCGCAATGGCGCGGGCAATGCGGCTGGTGGAGCCGGTGTCATCCAGCACGTTGCGGCGCAGGCGGTGGCGCAGGGCCATCGTCGCCACTTCGGCGACATGGTGGGGCTTCACGTCCTTCTTGTGGCCCAGCGCGGCCTGGGCGCGTGCGGCGCGCAGCAGGGTCAGTTCGCCGCGCAGACCATCAGCGCCAACCGCCGAACACAGCTTGGCGCCCAGCCCCAGCATCTCGTCAGCCACCTGCACCTTTGGCAGCAACCGCCGCGCCTTGGCGATCGCCTCCAGCGTTTCCTGCTCGCTGTCTTGGAATTCGGCCACGAACGCTGCCGGATCACGATCGAACCGGTCACAGCGCTTCACGATCTCGATGCGGTCGCCCATGTCGGTGGGGGTGCGCACATCCACCGAAAGGCCGAACCGGTCGAGCAACTGCGGGCGCAGTTCGCCTTCCTCGGGGTTGCCGCTGCCCACCAGGATGAAGCGCGCCGGGTGGCGGATGGAAAGCCCCTCGCGCTCCACCACGTTGGTGCCGGATACCGCCACGTCAAGCAGCAGATCGACAAGATGATCTTCCAGCAGGTTGATCTCATCGATGTACAGGAAGCCGCGGTTGGCCTTGGCCAGCAGGCCCGGTTCAAAACGCTTTTCACCGGTGGCCAGCGCGCGTTCCAGATCAAGGCTGCCCACCACCCGGTCTTCCGTGGCGCCCAGCGGCAGATCGACGAAGGGCACGCTGGCCTCTTCGGTGCGCTTGCCGGCCTTGTCGCGGCAGCCTTCGATGCACGGGCTGCGATCATCGGGCGCGCACATGTAACGGCAGCCTGGCACCACCTTCATCGGCGGCAGCAGGCCAGCGAGGGCACGCACGGCGGTGGATTTGCCAGTGCCGCGATCGCCGAACACCATCACGCCGCCCAGCCGCGGTTCAACAGCGGCAAGCAGCAGCGCCTGCTTCATCTCGGCCTGGCCAACGATGGCGGTGAACGGAAACGGGATGCGTGCGGGGGTTGCCATGGCCGCTGCCTTAAGCGGCAAGCGCGGTGCCTTCAAGCGTGCAGGCGACATGCCGCAGCACGCAGCCTGCGGGGATATTTACGGACGGGTAGCTTTCTGTTAATGGGTGAACAAGCGATGATGCTTGTGTTAACAGTTTGGGGAAGTGCGATGACGCGTTATCTTGGGGCAGCTGCAGTGGCTGCGGTGTTGATGGCTGGTTCGGCACAGGCCGTGACCAACAACCAGGTGGTCAATGGCAGCTTCGAAAATGGCCTGGCCAACTGGACGATCGGCGGCACCAACGGCCAGGCGGCTTTCCCACCGGCGGCAATCTTCTATGGCGCAGCACAGCCATATCCGAACGGCGCCTTTGGCGAGGCCATCCCACAGGACAATTCGGCCAATCCCAGCCCTGATGCCGTTGGCAACCGCGCCGCCTATTTCGTCAGTGATCTCGCCAGCGGCCAGTCGTTGACGCAGAGCATCTTCCTCAATCCGGGCCGCTATCAGTTCGGCTTCTCGGCCTATGCCCCAGCCAATGGCTTCGCCAACGCCGGCGAAGCGCGCTTCAGCGCCACAATTCTGGGCAATACCATCGCAAACTATATGGTGTCGTCCGGGCCGGTGCAGACCTGGCAGCATTTCTTCGGCGAAACCGTGATCACGACAGCGGGCTTCTACGACGTGTCCTTCGTGTTCGATACCGCCCTCGTCCCGGCCAAGGACGTTGTGATTGATCGCGTCTATGTCGCTGGCGTGCCCGAACCGGGCAGCTGGGCGATGCTGATTGCCGGCTTCGGCCTGATCGGCGCCGCCTCGCGCCGCCGTCGTGGTGCGTTGACCGTCGCGGCCTGATCTGTTCGACCGACAGGAAAACCCCCGCCTGCCGGCCGGCAGGCGGGGGTTTTCCTTTGGCTGTTTGCAAAGTCAGCAATGACGCCGTGCCAGGAGCCAACGCCGATCAGTAATCCTTGCGCAGCGTCAGGAAGAACTGGCGCGGCGGCGCCGGCAGCAGTGTCTGGTTGTCACCGGCAAAGCCGAAGCCGTTGGTGCCGATGGTCGACACATAGCGGCGATCGAACAGGTTGGTGACAGTGGCTTCGATGGCCAGCCCGTTCAGCCAGCGGCTGTCGCTGGTGATGCGATACCCGATCTTGCCATCAACGATCACGCGCCCACCCACCGACTGATCATTGGAGAAGGTGAAGAAGCGCTTCGACATGCCGTTGGCGTTGGCACGGCCATAGAAATTGCCATCATCATAGACGATTTCCAGGTTGCCGATGTGGCGCGGGCTGTCGACCACGGTGCGGCCCCTGACAGCCTGCACAACCACACCGGCCGCGTTCACCACGTCGTCGCGATAGCTGTTGTCGTTCAGCGCATAGCTGGCCGTGATGGTCACAGTCTTCACCGGCTGCCACTGCACACCCAGCTCCACGCCCTGCGAGCGTACATCACCCACGTTGGACAGGATCGGCGCGTTGCCGATGATCCCCGCCCCCTGCGGAATGGCCAGCAGGCGGTTGGAGAAATTGACGAGATAGGCCGACAGCACACCGCGCAAGGACCCGGCGCCAAAGCGGAAACCGGCTTCGAAGGTGTTGCTCTTTTCCGGCTTGATCTGGCCGCGCAGCACGTCGAAGCCGGCGGCAGACGACGCGAACGGGCCGGTGGTGGCCGCCGCCACGAAGCCGCGCTGGTTCTCGGTGAAACCGGCAAACACTTCGTTGTTGCCATCCAGCTTCCACAGGATACCCACCTGCGGCAGGAACAGATCTTCGGAACTGATCGTGC
The DNA here is from genome assembly GCA_025458465.1 of Sandarakinorhabdus sp. GTDB lineage: Bacteria > Pseudomonadota > Alphaproteobacteria > Sphingomonadales > Sphingomonadaceae > Sandarakinorhabdus. The sequence continues at coordinate 6,550 of JALOSK010000075.1, forward strand.
CCGTCGCCAGCGGCCCCGGCGTCGGGTTGATGGCGTTGGCGCTCAACCGCACGCTCTGGCCCTTGAAGCCCCAGCTGATCGATACGTCACTGCCCACTTCGAACGTGTCCTGCACCGAAAACTGGAAGATGTGGGTGCGATAGCGGTTGTTCCACTGGGTGAAGAACGGGTTGGTCTGATAGGTGATGGCACTGGTCGCCGGCTCGGTGGCGCTGCTGCCCATGCTGTAGAAGCGGCGGGCCTGTTCATAGTCATTCTGTTCGTACCAGGCCGTCAGCTTCACCGTGTGTTCGGCCAGGTTGGCGGTGAGGTCGCCAAGGATGCCCCAGCGGTCCATGACATATTCGGTGGTGCGGAAGCTGAGCGGCACGCCGCCCGGGCTGGCGACATAGGGCGTGATCCACGACCCCTGGCCGCGGTTGTTGTGATAATAAGCCTGGATGCCGGCATTGAGGCCGGCGGTCAGCTCGCCCTCCAGCCGGGCGCCGGCCAGCCAGTCACGGCGCAGGCCGGCAGCGTCATAATAGGCGTCATCCACGGTCTGGATGGGCGAGGGATAGGTGGTGCCCAGCGTGTTCGGCGCCACCGTCACACCGGTGTCGCCGCGATTGGCGGCGATGGTGGCCACCTGCACGGCCAGCGGCCAGTTGTCGGAAATATTGTCCCAGAACGGCCCCAGGCGGTTCAGCATGTTGAGGCTGAAATCCTGATAGTCATTTTCCTTGCGATCGGAATAGTTCAGGAAGGCCGTGAAGCTGCCCTTGCCGTCGCCGATGTCCAGCACACCCTTGGCGTTCACCTGCGTGGCACGCTGCGTGCCGAAGCCCTTCCACTTGTCCGCATCGATGATCGCGCCGCTGATGTACGCCTTGAAGCCGCCGATGTTGCCGGTGTCCAGCGTGCCGAACAGGCGCAGCGTGTTGCTGTCCCCATAGGTGGCGTTGGCGGCGATGCCGGCCTTGTCCTGCGGCGCGCGGCTGAAGAATTCGATCGTGCCACCCAGGTTCGAAACCGATGCGGTGCCCAGCGCGCCGGCGCCCTGGCTCACCCGCGTGCGGCCGATATTGTCGGCGATGATGGCGCGGCTGATGTGCAGGCCGTTGGTGTTGCCATAGCTCATGTCACCCAGCGGCACGCCATCCAGCGTGAAGCCCAGCTGGTTCTGGTTGAAGCCGCGCAGGGTGATGCGGGTGGACCATTCATAGACGCCGAACGGATCAGCCGACTGGAAGTTCACGCCCGGCAGTTTCTGGATGGCCAGGAACGGGCTGCCACCGGCCACCACCAGCTTGATGTCCCTGGCTTCGACTTCGGTGACCTGGCGCACCTCGCCCTTGCCGAACACCACGATTTCGGCATCCTCGCTGGCTTCCGCCACGCCAACGGCAGAAGCATCAGCCGCAGCAACGTCGGTGGCGGCAGGATCGCCGAAAGCAAGCGCCGGGCTGGCCAGCGCAACGCTGGCGAGAAGGGCGATTCGGGTGGTGGTGCGCATGTCTGTCTCCCTGGAACGGTTGCGCGCCATTCGCAGGGAGATGTTGCAGGCCGATGCCATCGGCGTTTCAGGACAATTGCACAGAGGTGGCAATGTTGTGACGTTGCCCGCCGGCCACAGCCGGCAACTGGCGATCAGTCGAACTTGGAACCGCGCACCACCTCCACATCGCTGGAGAGCAGCATCAGGTGATGGCTTTCCAGCAGGGGTGCCAGGCGATCGATGAAGGCAGCGGCATGTTCAGCGCTGGTGATGGCCAGCATCATGACCTTCGCTGTAGCACCCGAAAGCTGGTCATCGCGCCAGCGGCCATGCGCACCGGCGCCGCCCAGCGTGGGCAGCAGCGTATAGTGGGTGATGCCGGCTTCGGCCGCCAATCGCACGATGGCCGGCACCAGCGGTTCATCGGCCAGCACCTCGATGCGGCGGCGGTGGATGGTATTGGTCATGCCCCTATCCCCGGATCAGCGGCCACAGATGCGCGGCCAGCCAGCCATAGTAACTGATGCCCAGCGTGAGATTGAACGGGAAGGTGACGGCAAGGCTCATGCCCAGATAGAGGCCCGGATCGGCCGCCGGCAGCGCCAGGCGCATCACCGCCGGCACCGCGATATAGCTGGCCGAACCGGCCAATATGCCCAGTGCCGCCGCCGATCCGGCGTCCAGCCCGAGTTCCACGCCCAGCACCACGCCCAGCGTGCCGTTCACCAGCGGCAGCAGCAGGGCCAGCGCCACAGTGCGCACGGT
>JALOSK010000076.1 GCA_025458465.1 Sandarakinorhabdus sp.
CGCTGCTAACAGCGCATCCCACGCACCCGTAGCTCAGCTGGATAGAGCGCTGCCCTCCGAAGGCAGAGGTCACAGGTTCGAATCCTGTCGGGTGCGCCAATCTCCCCAATGACATAGAGAAGCGGCCGCGCGAGCGCGGAGGCCGGGCGCCCGAGTTTTGCCCGCGCTACGTCGACTCCAGGGTGGTGCCATGAGCATCGCCCTCATGACAGCGGTTTGGTCCTGTGACCTGCCGCCAACAGAAAAACTGGTGCTCATGGCGCTGGCCGATCGTGCAAACGACGATGGGCAGCAATGCTATCCGTCGATCCGGGAGCTTTGTCGAAAGAGCGGCGCCAGCGAGCGGACTGTTCAAGGGTGCATCAAGCGCCTGGTTGAAGCTGGCCATCTGACACGTGACGAACGTCCCGGACGGGGAGTGAACTACATTGTTCACCCCCGCACAAGCTGCGCCCCCGCAAAAGCTGCGCCCCCGCAGAAAACGCCGAAAACCCCCGCAGAATCTGCGCCCAATACATCAGGAACCACCATTACTGAGGCTAAAGCCTCAGGCGGCGAAGCGCCGCCGGTGGATGACAAGCCGAATCTGAAAACGATGGTTTGGGATCGAGGGCGCCAACTGCTGACAGCCGCCGGCATACCGGACGCAAAGGCCCGCTCGATGGTGGGCAAGTGGCTCAAATTGTTTGGCGACGGCGCCGTCTTTGAAGCCCTGGCCACAGCCGAGCGCGAAGCCGCCATCGATCCTATCCCGTTCATCACCGCAACCTTGGAGAGAAGGCATGACAACCGAGCGTCATCCCATCAAGCGGGACAGCATGGGCGCCGTACCGATCGGCCGGGCACTGGACCAGGCGAGATCAACCCGCACCTTGCCGCCGGCCTTGCACGGCTCACACGTGCCAGCCCCTTGGGCCAGCCGGGTGGACGAGATCAACGAGATCCTGACGAAGGAAGCGATCCGCTGCCGGTACAAGTTCGCGGATCCCCAAGAGGCATACCGGTTTGAAGTGCTGGTGCAGGACGCGGCCAAGCATTTGACCCCCGAAGCGGTGCAGGTCGCCATTGAGGAGCACCGGCTGCACAGCCCATTCATGCCCGCGCTGTGCGATCTGATGGAGCACAGCGCGGCGTGGCGCCGGGACCGGGCCGAACAGGCGCGGCGGCTGGCCGATGCACAGGCCGCGCGGACCAGCCGGGCCATGCTGCCGGCACCATCCCGGCTCACCGATGAAGACGTGAGGCGCATGATCGATGAGATCAAGGCGGCACCAGGGCCGGACGGACGGCCGCACGGCCAGCGATCGGCGCCCGACACGGGCAAATGGCTGAAGCCGCCTGAGCACAGCGACCTATCGCCCGAGCTGAAGGCACTGGCGATCGAGCGCGGCTGGGTGAAGGTGCCCCATGCCGCTTGAGCGGAATCGTCGGATCAGTTACACTGCTGGCCTGTGCGCGGACCGGCCTATCCGACAATCCGCGCGATGACGCCCCACCTTGCGGCCTTTCCGCCTGGGCAAGCGTCGGCACCGAAACAGGGCGCGAGCCCTGGTGTTTCATGTGCCGGCGCCGCTGTGCCCGGCCAAAGCAAGGAAATCCCATGTCACTGAATATCCATCGCGAGAAAATCGCGGCCAATGCCAATGCGTTCCACAAGGTGGACCGCACCTTCGCCAGCCACGTTGAGCAGCGCTATGAGCAGCTCAAGAACAAGATCGGCGGGGGCCATCCGGCCGACTATCGCCGGCTGCAAAGCGAGGTGGCGGACTGGTTCGACGAGCATCTGAAGAAGGCATCTGCGCTGCACGGCGATGGCGCGGCGGCGGCCAATGCTGCTGAAGCGTGGATCGGCCTGCTGACTGCAGATATTGATCTGTTGATCGAAGGCCAGAAGTGGAACGGCGCGACGGCATCCAATGCCGCCGGCTGGATCAACTCGAAGACCGGCCAGCCGGTGAACGTGCTGGGCAAGGACGACAAGCTGGCCGGCACCAGCCGCACCGATCGGAATGTCGGTGTTGGATCCCTGCTGGCAGCGATGCTGACCGGCGTGAAGACGCCCGAGATCAAGGCCGCGCTGGAAAGCGGCACGGACACGGCCGGCGGCTTCAGCGTCCCGGGTGTGGTGCTGCCTGAGTTCATCGATCGACTGCGCGCCCAGTCGCGATTCATCCAGGCCGGTGCGCGGACCATCATGCTTGATGACGGCCAGACGCGGATCCTTCGTGTGGCCACCGATCCGGCCGTCGGCTGGCGCGGCGAGAATGATCCGGTTGCCGAAGGCGATCCAACATTCTCCGCCCTGGACTTCAACCCGAAGTCGCTGGCCTGTCTGGTGAAGGTGCCGATCGAGCTGCTGCAGGACAGCGTGAACATCGCTGAAGCGCTGGAGACCGCATTGATCGGGGCCATTTCCACTGAGCTGGATCGGGCCTGCCTGTTCGGATCGGGATCCGGCAACCAGCCGCAGGGGCTGTTCGCCGTTGCGGGCAACACGGTGAGCATGGGCACCAATGGTGCGGCGCCGGCCAACTATGATCCGTTCCTGGACGCCATGTTTGAGCTGGAAAGCGACAATGTGGACGAAGTGACCGCGGCGATCCTGCATCCCCGTTCGCTGCGCACGTTCCGCAAGCTGAAGGACGCGGAGAATCGCTATCTGGCGCCGCCGGCGGACCTGGTGAGCCTGCCGATGCTGCACACCACGTCCGTCCCGATCGACCAGACACAGGGCACCAGCTCGGACTCTTCGACCATCCTGGTGGGGGATTTCCGGCAGGCCATGCTGGGGATGCGGCAACAGCTGGTGATCCAGCGACTAGACCAGACGTTCGCCGGCAATCTGCAGGTGGCGTTCCTGGCGCACCTGAGGGCGGACGTGGGCTTTGCTCAGCCGAACGCCTTCTGCAAGATCGTCGGGGTTCGACCCTGACGCTTGGGGCGGGGCGGGGGCAGTTTGGAGCCCGCGCCCCGTACGGGCGCGGGGCGTGTTCTCCTACGCACGCCCCGCGCCTAACCCCCCCTATGTTTTTTCGATGCGAGAGAAAATGCAACTCACCGGCCGGTTTTGCTGGTGACGCTTGCAGAGTTTTCCACACCCCCCTCCCTTATCATTGAGGTGACGCATGGCAGGTTCATTGATCGGCGCGCTCCGTGTCAGCCTCGGGCTGGACAGTGCACAATTCACGGAAGGGGTGAAGAAGGCCCGGCGAGACGCGGACCAGGGCAGCAAGAGCATCGCGCAATCGCTGGCCGGCATCAACAACATGGCCAAGCTGGCCGGTGCTGCCATCGCGGCAGCTGTATCTGCCACCGTTGTTGTAGCGGTTCGTGACGCAGCCAATGCGATGGACGATCTGTCGAAGTCAGCACAGAAGACGGGCACCAGCGCCACCGAGCTCTCTAAGCTGCGGTGGGCGGCCGATCTGTCTGCAGTATCGGCCGAGGGCCTCGACAAGGCGCTTATCCGCCTCAATGTCGGCCTGTCCGAGATGACGGGCAAGGGCAGCGAGGCAAGCCGTGCACTGAGGGCCATGGGCGTGACGGCAGGGCAGACAACGCTGCAGGCCATGGAGCAGATTGCGGAAGAATTCGCCAACATGCCCGACGGTGTGGAAAAGACCACGCTTGCCTATCGGGCATTCGGCAAGGCCGGGGCCGATCTCATTCCCCTGCTAAACGGTGGGCGCGAGGGATTGCGCGATGCGGCGGCCGAAGCCGAACGGCTGGGCCTGGTGATCGATGGCAACACGGCCAGGGCGGCCGAAGCGTTCAACGACAACCTGTCGCGGTTGGGGAAGGTAACGCAGGGCATCACCACTCAAATGACCGCCGGGCTTGTTCAGACGCTGGCAGCCGTCACAGACGAGCTGGCGGGAGGAGTGCGCACCGGCGCGCTATGGGTTCAAACCGGCCGAGATATTGGCTCTGGGCTGCTGTGGGTGGCAGAGATGGCGGCAATCACAGCTGAGTCCATCCGGGGCGTCGTCAATGCGGTGATCTCCGTCAAGGATGCGGCAGTCGCCTTCAGCCAGGGCAAGATCTACACGGCTGGCCGGCTTGTTGCCGATCAGGAACGGCGAACGGCCGAAGGCATCAAAGCGCGCGAAGCGGCGTTCGCGCGGATGCGCGAATCCATCGCCAATTTCGAGCCGGGCGAGATCAAGAGGATCCCGGGCGTTGCCGAGCTGAACGAATTGACCACCAGCGGCAAGAAGGGGAAGCTGAAGGTCGACGTTGATTTCGTCGCCCCCAATGACAGAGGCGGCTGGGCCCTTAAGGCGCTGCTGGATCAGGGCACCACGCCTGAGATCGATCTCAAGAACAAGGCGCTGCAGGGCATCGCTGAAACCATGCGAGAGCTGCAGGGGATGGATTTCAGCATGGAGATCTATCGACCTGAGGCGCTGCAGGCGGCCGAGCGCTTTGCCGAAGGGCTCAGCCAGAACCTCAGCCAGGCCATAGTCTTTGGCCAATCGCTAGGCGATGCCCTGGTGAACAGCATCAAGGCGGCAGCTGCGGAGCTGGTCACAAGCGGCCTGCTGGATTTCCTGTTGGGCGGCAAGGGCGCCGGTGGCGGGCGATCGGGCGGCATCGTGGGCGCGATCCTGGGCATCCCGGGCTTTGCCGATGGCACGAATTTTGCCCCGGGCGGGCTGGCGATGGTGGGCGAGCGCGGGCGCGAGCTGGTGCAGCTGCCGCGCGGCAGCCGGGTGATCCCCAACGGGCAGACCGAGGCGATGATGGCCAAGGGCGCCGGCGGTGGGCGTGTCGAGGTGGCGCTGGCGCCGGGGCTGGTGGCATCGATGGTGGAAGGCGCTGTGACAGTGGCGCAGCGAACGGCCGGCGAACAAATTCGGCAGGCAACCCGGCCGCGCATGTTGTCATCGCGCGGCGCGTGACGGCGGGCTTGCCCGGCTGGCCTTGCGTGCTCTAATCGACTGGATCGATTACAGCGCGCGGGGTTCATCGATGCCGAAAATCAAGATCAAGCGCCAGCCGTTGCCAGTCGAAGCCGCCAGGATCGAGCCCACCCCCGAACAGCATCGCCACCACGCCTATGGGCTGGTGAAGGTCAAGGATCCGGACCAGGCGGCGCCGATCATTGTTCGCCGCAATCTCACCACCCGGAACCTGGAGCGATGGCTGCACCGCGGCGCCATCGATGCGCGCCAGTTTCAGGCCGGCGACCGCTATCGATCCGACTATGATCGATCGGGCTTCAACCAGCGCACGATCGGCCGATATGGCGAGGCTGGCATGGCGCCGGCCGCCCCGGGCTATGTTGGCAGCTTGCCCGGCTCCCTGTCGCAGCTGGACGCGCGCGAACGGTGGCGCAAAGCCCGCCTGCAGCTGCCCGCCCGGCTGGTGCCCGGGTTCGAACGGTTGCTGTTGCATGATGACGTGATCCGGGATCTGGCCGCCCTGCCACCGGCCAGCCGCGCCGGCTATGCGCGTGACAGCGCCATCCCAACGGTGCGGCTGTGCCTGGATATGCTGGCGACGTTCTACAGGATCCCGGGCGGCCCTTAATCGGCCGTGCCGAGCGCCTTGGCCACCAGCCGGCGCACGGCTTCAGGCCGGCCGGGCTGGTCCGGCTGGGCTTCGCGCCAGGCGTCTAGACGGCCAATGAGATTGGCATCCATGCGCACGCCGACAGGCACGCCTTGACCAGTTGCCGGCCGCCCTCTTTTTTTGTCGACAGATTTTCTTGACGCCATTATTTTTTGTAATCATAAAGTGCGGGCCAAGGCAAGGCGGCAACCTCGCCTTGGCCCTAACCGCAACCCCCAACCGAGCTTGAGGACCATGGCTGACACACCCAATAACGTGCACGACGCACAGCGGGAAGCCCGCGAGAATTTCGCTTATGCGCACGCAATGGCGGAAAGCGCACGGCGCGCGGTAGACGATGCCCCAGATGATGACGAGCCGGAGATTGACCGGCTGGTGAAGATCTACGGCCAGTTGTTGCATCAGCTGATGGCCGTCCCGGCGCCCGACCTGCCGTGCCTTCGCCTGAAATATCAGGCTTTGCTCGACTTCTATCGCGATGGCGACATCTGCATGATCCAGAACGGCCACGCCGATGCCATCGCCAGCGACCTGGAGCGGATTGCGAACGGGGACACCAACTAACGCGGCCAGCCCGTTGACCGAGGCGTTCGCTTGTGTCATTGTTCCCTAACGCTAGGAATGGTGCCCACAACAGATGACAATCGAGGCTCTCTTCAAAGACTTTGCTCAGCCGGTCTTCACACAACGTGAGGCCGCTGAGCTGTCTGGCCTTGAATGGAAGGCGATCAGCAATCTGGTTGAGCGGCGAAGGCCGGATACCGGATTGCCCTTGATGCAGATGCCACCAATCAATGGGCGTCCCCAGAGCGGGCGGAGAATGTTTTCAAGGCTGCAGGTGCTGATCTTTGCGATCGTCGCAGCCGCTCCGATTGTACCCGTGTCTGATGCCCTGGCCATGGCTGAAAAGGCGATCGTCGAGGCCAAGCTTGCGCTCGACGAAGGCCGACTGATTTTTCATGTTCCCCGCCACCAGCGCGACTTCACCATGTGGCTGGTGTTCCATGGCCGCAAGGCCCGCCCCGACGAAAAAACAGATACCGGCATTGCCTGGGAATACAGCGTCGTTACCTCGCCTTTCCGCGGTATCATGTTCTCAAACATGGGCGGGAAAGCGTTCGAGATCGACGCTGATTTCTCTCACTCGATGCTCAACATCCTGCCGATCGGCGACATTGCTCAGCTGGTCGGCTCACGCATCGCCGGTCTGTTGGCCAAAGAGGCCGGCGAGGACGGCGACCAATGACGGAATTCCCCGCCCCATTGTCTGAGGCCGACGCCAGCCGGCCAAAAACGAAAAGCCGGATGCTCCGGGACGGGGACTGCTGCTCGCGATACACGAGCTCAATCCGGCAAGCTGGCACAGATTCACCCGATCAGCGGAGTCCGAAAAATGGCTGATGCTGCAAACCACGAAACCTTGACCGAAGAGCAGGCAGCAAAGCGCTGGGGCATCAAAAAGGGCACGCTGACGAATCTGCGCGCGGCGGGCAAGATCGGATACATCGATATGCCGAAGGGTGTCCGCTATGTCCAACGACACTGGGATGAATATGTCGCTGCCAACGAGGTGAAGCCATGCCCCGCAAATCCCGTGGACCCTATCTCAAATGGAACGGTAAGCGGGCGTGCTGGTATGTCCACATCAATGAGCGCGGCGGCCGCCGCGAGCTCAGCACGGGCACGGCAGACAGCGCTGAGGCTGAAGCATTCCTCGGGGAGATCATCGCCGAACGTCGCCACGCTGCCCGCACCGGGCCGCCTGACCGCCGTGAAGTGCTGATATCGGACGTGCTCAACGACTATCTTGAGGATTGCGCGACCGACCAGGCGCAGCCCAACGTGGTTGCCGGCCGGGTTCTGAAGCTGCTGGGCTTCTTTGAGGCCAAGCGCGTGAGTGAGATCACGCCCGCGGCGATCAAGGACTATGGCCGGCACAGCAAGGTCAAGCCTGGCACCCTTCGCCGAGAGCTGGGCATTCTGAGGGCGTCGCTCAATCATGCAGTGCGAGCGGAGCGGCTGAAGGATGCCCCGTTCATTGCCATGCCAGAGGCCCCGCCAGGCCGCGACCGCTGGTTGACCCGCAACGAGGCCGCGCGGCTGCTCTGGCACGCCAGGGCGGCCCGGAGCGACACGCGGCCCTATCTCACCCTCTACATCCGCCTCGCGCTCTACACTGGCGCCCGCCCTGGCGCGTTGCTCGAGCTGCGCTGGCCGCAGGTAAAGTTCGATCAAGGTGATTTCGGCGTGATCGATCTCAACCGACCGGGCCGGGCAGCTACACTTAAGGGCCGCTCCAAAATCCCGATGAATGCCAAGATCCGGGCCATGATGGAGCGGGCAAAGGCGAAGCATGGCAGCGATCTCGGCCCGGTGCTGAACCGCCGCGGGAAGCCGATCGGCGACCTGGGGAATTCGTTCGATGCGGCGCTTGATCGGGCAGGCATCAAGGGCGTCACCCCGCACACGCTTCGCCACACCGTCGGCACTTGGATGGCGCAACGCGGGGTGCCGATCTTCGAAATCGGCGGGTGGCTAGGCCATTCGGATGCAAAGACCACCGCGCTGTATGCCCACCACCACCCGGACCACCTGAGCGTGGCCCGCAAAGCAATGACAAGGGGCTAGAGACAACGTGCCCGAGCCATGCCCGCGCTACAACCGCACGAAAGGGGAACGTGTGCCTTTTTTCGGCAGCGTTTCCAGCGGTGTTACGATGATCGGCCGGGTTGCGGGGAGTCCTCCGAAGGCAGAGGTCACAGGTTCGAATCCTGTCGGGTGCGCCATTTCCCGCTTGTCGCCAGACCTTGGCCTAGCTGGCCAGTGCCAGTTCCGTCGCGCCAGCAGCGCATCATGAAGGGTGCGCTCCGGTTCCTGGCCGGCGCAGATGATCACCGTGTCCACGGCAAACAGCGTCGGCGCGCCATTCACCAGCGTGTGCAGGCCTTCATCGTCGATCTTCAGATAGGTGACACCGCCGAGCATCTTCACGCCGCGCCGCACCAGCGACAGGCGGTGGGTCCAGCCGGTGGTGCGGCCCAGCGTCTTGCCCGGCGCGCCGTCGCGGCGCTGCAGGATCACCACCTCGCGGTCCGCCTTTTCGATGTGCATTTCCACGCCGGTCACGCCGCCGCGCGGGTGGTTGGCGAAATCCACGCCCCATTCGCGGCAGAAGGTGGGGATATCCAGTGCCGCCGAAGGCCCGGCGTGGGTGATCAGCGTTGCGACATCAAAGCCGATGCCGCCGGCGCCCATGATCGCCACCTTGCGCCCGATGGGTTTGCGGCCCAGGATCGCATCGATATAGCCCACGGCCTTCGGGTGATCGATGCCGGGCATGTCGGGCGTGCGCGGGCGGATGCCGGTGGCAAGGATGATCTCGTCATGCCCGGCCGCTACCAGAAAATCGGCATCCACCCGCGTGTTGAGTTTCAGCGTGATCCCCAGTTTTTCGATCATGCGCCCGAAATATCGCAGGGTCTCGTGAAACTCCTCCTTGCCGGGCACGCGCTTGGCCAGATTGAACTGGCCGCCAATCTCGGCCGCGGCATCATAAAGGGTCACGCGGTGGCCGCGCTGCGCTGCCTCCACGGCAAAGGCGAGGCCCGCCGGCCCGGCGCCCACCACCCCCAGGTTGCGCGGCGTTGCCGGGCCCTTGGCCACCAGCAGCGTTTCATGGCAGGCGCGCGGATTGACGAGACATGATGTGAGCTTGCCGGTGAAGGTGTGATCAAGGCAGGCCTGGTTGCAGGCGATGCAGGTGTTGATCTCGTCCTCGCGGCCGTCCCACGCCTTGTTGACCAGATCGGCATCGGCCAGCATCGGGCGGGCCATCGACACCAGATCGGCATGGCCAGCCGCGAGAACCTGTTCGGCCACATCGGGCATGTTGATGCGGTTCGATGTGATCATCGGCACCGAAACATGCTTCCTGATCCGCCCAGTCACTTCGGCAAAGGCGGCGCGCGGGACCATGGTGGCGATGGTGGGCACCTGCGCCTCGTGCCAGGTGAAGTGGGTGCTGATGATGGTGGCGCCAGCGGCCTCCACGGCCTTGGCCAGCGCAATCACCTCGTCGCCCGACATGCCGCCTTCCAGCATGTCCATCGCGGGGATGCGGAAGACGATGATGAAATCATTGCCCACGGCAGCGCGCGTGCGGCGGATCACCTCGACAGGGAAGCGCATGCGGTTTTCAAAGCTGCCGCCCCATTCATCCTCGCGGCGGTTGGTCTTTTCAACGAGGAAGGTGGACAGCAGATAGCCGGCCGAACCAATGATCTCCACGCCGTCATAACCGGCGGCCTTGGCCTGGGTGGCGCAGTTGGCGAAATCGGCAAGTTGTTTCTCGATGCCGGCTGCATCCAGTTCATTGGGTGTGTGACGACCAATCCGGGAGCGGATGGCCGATGGCGCCACGCAATCGGGCGTGCCGGCCAGCGGCCCGGCATGCAGTATCTGCATCACGATCTTCACATCCGGCGCGGCCGCATGGACGGCATCGGTGATGATGCGATGCTGCGCGGCTTCCGCAGGTGTCGAAAGCTTGGCGCCGCCGCCACCTTCCGGATTGGGCGCAATGCCACCGGTGATGATCATGCCCACGCCGCCGCGCGCCCGCGCCGCGAAATATTCGGCCATGCGGGGGAAGCCATCGTCCAGGTCTTCAAGGCCGGTGTGCATCGATCCCATCAGGATGCGATTCTTCAGCGTGGTGAAGCCCAGATCGAGCGGCGAGAACACGCGCGGATAGCGGGGATGAGCAGCCATGCTGCAAGGGCTATCAGCCCGCCGCGCGGCCGTCATCCTCCCTTAAGCGCGCAGCCTCACGGCCGGTATTGCGCGCGCAATTCGCGCTTCAACACCTTGCCGATCTCGCTGCGCGGCAGTTCGGGCACGATCACCACATCGGCCAGTTTCTGCATGCGCCCCACCCGTTCGTTCACCCAGGCCTTCAGGGCCTGCGGGGTTTCATCCCCCACCACGAAGGCCACCGGGGTTTCGCCCCACTGTTCGGATGGCACGCCCACCACGGCACAGTCGCGCACCTGCGGGTGGCTGGCGAGCACCTGTTCGATGTCGATGGGATAGATGTTGAAGCCGCCCGAGATGATCACATCCTTGGCGCGATCAAGCAGGGTGAGGAAGCCTTCTGCATCAAAGCGCCCGATATCGCCGGTGCGGATGAAGCGTTCGCCGGCCGGGCTGAACCATTCCACCGCGCGGGTGGCATCGGGCAGCTTGTGATAGCCCGTCATCATCGCCGGGGACCGGCCGACGACTTCGCCGGTTTCGCCTCGTGGCAATTCGCGGCCATCCTCGCTGATGATGCGGATGTCGCTGCCTGCTGCCGGCTGGCCCACCGTGCCCAGCTTGTCCGGGAATTCGTGGCACTGCAGGATGCAGGTGCCGCCGCCTTCGGTCATGCCGTAATATTCGGTGAGCCCGCCCGGCCAGCGCCGCAGCACCTGTGCCTTCAGCGCCGCCGGGAACGGTGCGGAGGTGCAGAACTTGCGGCGATAGGATGAAAGATCGAACCGGTCGAAATCGGGCGCATCCATCAGCCGGCGATACTGCACCGGCACCAGCATCGCGTGGGTGACCCGGTGGCGCTGGCTCAATTCCAGAAAGGCCGTCGTGTCGAACTTGGGCAGCAGCACCAGCGTGCCGCCCAGCCCGATGGTGGGAAACAGGCTGACCAGGGTGGTGTTGGAATAGAGCGGCGTCGCCACCAGCGTGACCGCATCGGGGCCATAGCCTTGCGTGACACCGCGCTGCAGATGCGCCCAGCGCTGGCGGTGCGGCTGCACGATGCCCTTGGGCCGGCCGGTGGTGCCGCTGGAATAGATGAGGTTGAAGGGATCATCCGGCCCGATTTCCACGGCCGGCGGGCGGCTGCCGGGCGGGGCCAGCCACAGATCCGGATCGGCCAGATCGGCATCGCGATACAGGCGCACCGCATCGGCATCCGCCGCCATCATCGCGATCGTTTCGGCCGTGGCGGATGCCGGTAGCGGCGCCACCGCCAGCCCGGCCCTGAGCGCGCCCAGCCACAGCAGCAGATAGGCCGCCGACATGTTGGCGGCGATGGCGATCACGTCGCCCTTGCCGTGGCCGGCGGCGGCCAGCGCGGCGGCGGCGCGATCGACGGTCTCGTCGAGATCGGCCCAGGTGATGACACTCTCGCCCGCGATGATTGCCGGCTTGTCCCCCTGCTGCGCGTGCACGCGCAGCAGATCGGTGATCGGGGTGAATTGGTCAGGCAGCATCGATCCTCATCATCATGCTCTGGCGTGGGCCGGTGCGCACCTGCACATGGCCGGCCAAGTGTTGGTCAAGCGCCTCGTCGCCAGTGTCAACCAGCAGACGTCCGCCCGGCAGCGCGGCAAGCTTGGCCGCCGAGGCGAGCACCATTGGCGGCCACCCTGCCCGTGCCAGCACCGCGCGCCCCAGTTGCTGGTTGCCGCGGCCCAGCAGATAGCCCTGGCCGCCCACCACGCCCAGCACCAGGCGCGGCGTGGCGGTGTGGGCGAGATCCAGCAGCTGTGCCTGCGTCGCATCGGCCAGCACCAGCCGGCCATGCGCGAACACATCGACACCCAGCATGGTGCCCTCGCTGCCCAGGGCGCGCTTCAGCGCCAGCATGGTGAGGCCCGGCCCGATGAAGCACAGCGGCTCGGCCCGCACCAGGGGCGCGGCGGCGGCCACGGCGCCGGCAAGGGCGGTATCGGTATCCGGCCCGGCCGCCTTGGCCGCCTGCCGGGCCTTGCCGGCCAGCACCGGCAGGCGCCCGTACAGGTGCATGTGGCCATCGGCATCCCGGTCGATCACCTCTGCTTCGGCGGTGGCGCGGTGGTCGCTGTCGGCCAGATCGGCAAGGATGGCGGCGGCAGTGGCGGGGGAGGGCGCAAAGACGCCCGAATGCATCTTCACACCGGCCGGCACGCCCAGCACCGGCACCGCCGGCGCTGCTGCCAGCACATCGCGGGCCGTGCCATCGCCGCCCACGAACAGGATGAGATCGGCGCCGGCCGCAACGCAGGCGCGCACGCAGGCGGTGGTATCCACCCCGGTTGACGGCGTGGCCGGACGATGCACGATGGTGACGGCGAGCCCTGCGGCACCAGCGGCGGTTTCACCCATCGGCCCACCCCCGGCGAGCAGGCGCACCGGGCGCCCGGCCAGCCCGGCCAGCGCCCGGATGGCGCGCGCTTCGGCCCAGTCGCTGCCGGATGCCAGCGCCGGGTCGATGCTGTCGCTGCCCTTCAGGGCCAGCGGGCCGCCACTGCCGGCCAGCGGGTTGACAACAAAGCCGATCGACACACAAAGTCCCGATTGTTCGCATTGAGCACATCTTGTGCGCTATCAGCACAAACTGGCAAGCGCTTTCGGCGCGGTCGTGGCAGGAGATCATGGTGACAGGCAGGCGCGCGCATCCGTTCATGCCCAATTCGGCCCCGGCAATGAAGGCCGCGCTGCTGGCCGAACTGGGCCTGGATGGCATCGAGCCATTGTTCGCGCAGATCCCGGCTGCCCACCGCCTGGCCGCCCTGCCCGATCTGCCGCCGGCCCTTTCCAGCGAGGTGGAGCTGGCGCGGCATCTGAACGGCCTGCTGGCGCGCAACCGCCCGGCCGGGGAGGCGCTGTCGTTCCTGGGTGGCGGCATCTGGCAGCATCATGTGCCCGCCGTGGTGGACGAGATTGTTGGCCGTGCCGAATTCCTGACGCCGGTGTGGGGCACGCCCAGCAGCGATTTCGGCCGCAACCAGGTGTGGTGGGAATTCACCAGCCAGCTGGGCGCGCTGCTGGGCCTCGAACTGGTGGGTCTGCCGGTCTACAGCTGGGGCGCAGCGGCCGGGCACGCCTTCCGCATGGCGGCACGGCTCACCGGGCGGCGGCGCGTGCTGATCCCGGCGGCGATGTGCCCGGAACGGCTGGCCGTGATCCGCGGCTATGCCCTGAGCGCCGATCCGGCGATGCACCTGGATCTGGTGCCGGTGCCCTGCGATGCGGCGGGCCGGATGGATGTGACGGCGCTGGCAGGGCTGGCAGACGGCCAGACGGCTGCCATCTATTATGAAAACCCGGCCTTCCTTGGCGGCCTTGAAGGCGGCGCGGCCGCCATTGCTGCCATCGCCCGCCAATGCGGCGCCGAAACCATTGCCGGGGTGGATCCGCTCACCCTTGGCGTCATCGCGCCGCCCGGTGATCTTGGCGTGGACATCGCGGTGGGCACCATCCAGACGCTGGGTGTGCACATGAACGCCGGCGGCGGCCTGGGCGGCTTCATCGCCAGCCGCGACGAACCGCGTTATGCGGCGGAATATCCGACCCTGCTGAACAGCCTGACCACCACGGTGAAGGGCGAACTGGCCTTCGGCCTGATGCTGTTCCACCAGTGCAGCTATGGCAGCCGCGAACTGGGCAAGGACTGGACGGGCAACAGCACCTATCTGTGGGCGGTGGCCGCCGCCGCCTACATGGCGCTGCTTGGCCCCGAAGGCTTCCGCGAGCTGGGCTCTCTGATTCTGGCCCGCACGGCCGAGGCCGCCGACGCGCTCGCCGCCGTGCCGGGGTTGACGGTGGCGCAGCGGCGCGGCCTGTTCCGGGAGGTGCACGTGGATTTTGCAGCCAGTGGCCGCACCGCCGCTGCGGTGAATGGCGCGCTGCTCGATCGCCACGGCATCTTCGGTGGTGTGCCCACCGGTGACACCACCGCGCTGTTCGCCATCACAGAATGCCACACGCCGGAGGATATCGCCCGGCTGGCCGCAGCCCTGACGGAGGTGCTCGCATGATATTGCGCCGCTATCACGCCGCCCGCTGGGATGAGCCGCTGATCCATCAGATGGGCGCGCCCGGCCGCCGCGGCCAGCTCTTCCCGATTGCCGATGCCGCGGGGCTGGTGCCGGCCGGCCTGGCCCGCAGCACGCCGCCCGATCTGCCCGAACTCTCGGAGCCCGAGGTGCTGAGCCATTATCTGCGCCTGTCGCAGGAAACGATGGGCATGATCGGCGTCTCGCTGTTCGGCACCTGCACCATGAAATACAACCCGCGCGCCGGTGAACAGGCGGCGCGGCGTCTGGCCGGTATCCACCCGGCGCAGCCGCCCGAAACCATGCAGGGCCTGCTGGCGGCCGTGCATGGGCTGGACATCATGCTGCGCGGCCTTTCGGGCATGGACCGCTTCACCTTCCAGGCTGCCGGCGGCGCCGATGCGGCGTGGACACAGGCCGTCATCACACGCGCGTATCACGCGGCGCGCGGCGAGGCCGGCACCCGCACCAAGATCATCACCAGCCTGCAGAGCCACCCGTGCAACCCGGCCACCGCCGCCACCGCCGGCTTCGAGGTGATCACCCTGCCGCTGGGCGAGAAGGGCTATCCCACGCTTGATGCGCTCAAGGCCGCCATCGGCCCCGACACCGCAGCGCTGATGATCAACAATCCCGACGACATGGGGGTGTACAACCCCGAGATCATGGAATGGGTGCGGCTGGTGAAGGCGGCCGGCGCGCTGGCCTTTTATGATCACGCCAATTTCAACGGGGTGATGACGAAGATCCGCGCCCGCGATCTCGGCTTCGATGCCTGCATGTTCATGCTGCACAAGACATTCGGCGTGTCCAAGGGCGGCGGCGGCCCGGCCGTGGGCGCCTATGGCTGCACCGCGGAACTGGCCCCCTTCATGCCCAGCCCGCTGGTGACCGGGGATGCCGGCGCCTATCGGCTGGAAAACCCGCCCCGGCAGGCCGCCAAGGTGCGCGAATATCTCGGCAACCTGCACCAGGTGTTCAAGGCCTATGCCTGGACCCGGGCGATGGGCGTCGAGGGCCTGGCGGAGGCCAGCGATCTTTCCGTGCTGCTCAACAATTACATGGAAAGGCGGTTGCTGGCCGTGCGCGGGGTCACCCGCTCCCACCCCGAACAGACCAGCCCGCGCCTCGAGATGACGCGCTACAGCCTGGCTACCCTGTTCGAGGACACGGGCGTGAGCGCGGTGGACGTGCAGAACCGCATGGCCGATTTCGGCATCGACGCCTTCTGGCTCTCCCACGAGCCGTGGATCGTG
>JALOSK010000077.1 GCA_025458465.1 Sandarakinorhabdus sp.
ATCGACGGGCAGGGCAATTTCGGTTCGATGGACCCCGACGCCCCGGCGGCCATGCGCTATACCGAAGCGCGGCTGGCCAAATCCGCCGATGCGCTGCTCGCCGATATCGACAAGGACACGGTGGACTTTGTCCCCAACTATGACGGTTCGGAAAGCGAGCCGGCGGTGCTGCCGGCGCGTTTCCCCAACCTGCTGGTCAACGGTGCCGGCGGCATCGCGGTTGGCATGGCGACCAACATCCCGCCGCACAATCTGGGCGAGGTGGTCGATGCGGTGCGCGCCTTCCTCGACAATCCGCTGATCGATGTCGAAGGCCTGATGGCGCATGTGCCGGCGCCGGATTTCCCCACCGGCGGCCTCATCCTGGGCACCACCCAGTTGAAGGCGGCTTACGAGACTGGGCGCGGCTCCATCCGCATCCGCTCGCGCCACGAGGTGGAGGAAGGCCGCGGCGACAAGCGCGCCATCGTGCTGACCGAGATTCCGTTCCAGCAGGGCAAGAACGCGCTGGTCGAAAAGATCGCCGAAGCGGTGAAGGACAAGCGCATCGAAGGCGTTTCGGACCTGCGCGACGAATCGAACCGCGAAGGCGTGCGCATCGTGCTCGACCTGAAGCGCGATGCGACGCCCGAAGTGGTGCTGAACCAGTTGTGGCGCCACACGCCGGCGCAACAGAGCTTTGCCATCAACATGCTGGCCATCCGGGGCGGCCGCCCGGAACTGATGGGCCTGAAGGACATATTGACGGCGTTCGTCGAATTCCGCGAACAGGTCATCACCCGCCGGTCCAAGCACGAGTTGATGAAGGCGCGCGAACGCGCGCATCTGTTGATTGGCCTCGTCATCGCGGTGGCCAATCTGGATGAAGTGGTGCGCATCATCCGCGCCAGCGCCAGCCCGGCCGAAGCGCGCGAAACGCTGATGGCGCGCGACTGGGATGCGGCGGAAATCCGCCCCTATCTGGCGCTGGTGGAAGCCGGCACGGTGGACGTGGACGCGGCCACCATCCGGCTTTCCGAAGCGCAGGTGCGCGCCATCCTTGATCTGCGCCTGCAGAAGCTGACCGCGTTGGGCCGTGATGAAATCGGCAATGAACTGAAGGAGCTGGCCGACTCCATTGCCGATCTGCTGGATATCCTCACCTCCCGCGTGCGGCTGCGCGCCGTGCTGCGCGCCGAACTGGACGCGGTGTCGGACGAGTTCCAGTCGAAGCGCCGCACCGATATCCTGACGGTGCACGACGATATCGAGGACGAAGACCTGATCGAGCGCGAGGACATGGTGGTGACCGTGACCCGCGACGGCTGGATCAAGCGCGTGGCGCTGGCCGAATATCGCGCCCAGAACCGCGGCGGCAAGGGCCGCAACGCCATGGGCACCAAGGACGAGGATGCGGTGACGACGCTGTTCGTCACCTCCACCCACAATCCGGTGCTGTTCTTCTCCACCGCCGGCAAGGTCTATCGCCTGAAGGTGTGGCGCCTGCCGCAGGGCAGCCCCCAGGCCAAGGGCAAGCCGATCAACAATCTGCTGCCGCTTGGCGACAAGGAAACGATCATCACCACGCTGGCGCTGCCGGAGGATGAAGCCGATTGGGGCCGGTTGCACGTGATGTTCGCCACCGCGAAAGGCAGCGTGCGCCGCAACGCCATGGATGCCTTCACCAACGTGCCGACCGCCGGCAAGCTGGCCATCCGCTTCGAGGACGGCGATGATGACCGGCTGATCGGCGTGGCGCTGTGCGATGCTGCCGATGATTGTTTCCTGGCGGCGAAGAGCGGCAAGGCGATCCGCTTCCCGGTGGACGATGTGCGCGAATTCGTGTCGCGCACCTCCACCGGCGTGCGCGGCATGACGCTGGCAGCTGGCGACGAAGTGGTTTCGATGGCGATCCTGAAGGGCTTTGAAGCCAGCACGGAGGAGCGCGAGGACTATCTGAAGGCCGCCGCGTGGAAGGCCGAACCCGGCGAGCGCGTGTTGTCGGAAACCCGCATGGGGCAGTTCGCGGCCGCCGAGGAGTTCATCCTGACGATCACCGCCAACGGCTATGGCAAGCGTTCGAGTGCGTTCGAATATCGCCAGTCGGGCCGCGGCGGGCAGGGCATCCGCAACATCGCCGAAAGCGACCGCAACGGCGACGTGTTGGCCAGTTTCACCGCCCACAATGACGACGACATCATGCTGGTGACCGATCAGGCCAAGCTGATCCGCATCCGCGCCGCCGATATCCGCATCATGGGCCGCGCCGCGCAGGGCGTGACGCTGTTCAAGGTGGCCGATGACGAACATGTCGTCTCGGCCGCGCTGATCCCGGCCGATGGTGAAAGCGACGCGGATGAGGGTGAGGCCGCGGAGGCCTGATTTTCAGCCGTGGGCCTGCCGGGCGAGCAGCCCGCGCGCCACGCCCAGCGCGATCAGCCATTGCCCGCCGAAATAGCTGGCCCACACCAAGGCGCCATCCAGCTCCGGGCCGAGCAGCGTGCGACCGCCCATGCGGTAGACGAGCAGCGTATCGGACAGCACGAAACCGATGGCGCCGATCGCCGCCATGCGTGGAAAGCGGCTCAGCCACAGGCTGCCTGCCATCCCGCACAGCAACACGGCATAGATCATCGCCAGGCCATAGGGCAGCGACGCCGGCGTGAGCAGCGGCGGCATGAGGACACCGAAGGCCAGCAGCGCGGCCGCCAGAGCGCGATCTGCCAGCGTGGTGCCGCGCCGGCGATGGCGCAGATAGAAGGCGATGGCCACGACATGGCCGGCCGCGAAACTGCCGGCGCCGGCGATGAACAGGCCCGGCACCTCCAGCAGCATGTCACCCAGGGCGCCCAGCGCCATCACCGCGGCCAGCCAGCGCGCACCGGTGGCCGGCAGTTGCAGGGCGGCCAGCGCGATCAGCGCGACGCCGCTGCCCTTCACCACGATATTGGCCGGTATCCCCAGCAGCGGCGCCAGCAGCAGATAGGCAAGCCCGGCCAGCAGCGAGGCCGCCATCGGCAGGCGGAATCGCAAGGGCAGGCCGGAGATCGGCAGCAGGGCGGCCATTGCGGTCATGACGCGCATTGTTCACGTCTCGTTCGCCAAGGGCAAGCGGTGACCGGCAAACTCACCTATTATTCATGTTGGGGGTGGCATGAAGCGGTCTCAGGCAGCGGCAGCAGGTCGCAGCCGAGTGTTGACGCCGCAAGGGTGACGGCTTAGCCCATCGGGGCAACGCCACACACTTGCCCGAGGGAGAATGACATGAGGTTTGCAGCCGCCGCACTGGCCCTGGCGCTGATGACCGGCACCGCGCTGGGCACCGCCCCGGCCCTGGCCCAGAAGCAGGAAAAGCCCAAGCCGCCCAAGCTGTCCAAGCCGGTGATGGCGGTGGTGCAGGAAGTGCAGAAACTGCAGCAGGCTGGCGATCATGCTGGCGCCATCGCAAAGCTGGATGCCGCCCGCGAAGTGCCGCGCGCCGAGGCCGACGATGCCCTGATTCTCGCCAAGCTGAAGCTGTTTTCGGCGCAAACCCTGAAGGACAACGCCAAGCTTGAGGAAGGCCTGACCGAAGCTGTCGAGGCGCCGTCCATCAGCCCTGAGGAAAAGACCAACTTTTCCAAGTTCATCGCCGGCCTGTCGCTGAACCGCAAGGATTATCAGAAGTCGATCAAATGGTATGATTACTACCTGTCGCAGGTGCCAGGCGACATCGAGATGACCGTGCAGGCCGCCAGCGCCTATGCCGCGATGAACGCCCGCCCGAAGGTGATCGAACTGCTCGGCAAGGCGATCAGCCTGCGCGAGGCCGCCGGCCAGAAGGGTGAGAAGACCTGGTATGCCTTCCGGGCCCAGGCCGCGATGGATGCCAACCAGAACGACCAGCTGCAATCGGCGCTGATCTCGTGGGTGAAGGCCTATCCGGAACCCGACACCTTCAACAAGGCGATCGAGATCACCAAGCAGCGCGGCGGCAACATGGACAACAACCTGTTGATCGACTGGGGCCGCCTGATGTGGGCGGCCGGCGCCATGGCGACGTCCAACAATTATCTGGAATATGCCGATGCCGCCATCGATCGCGGGATGCCCAACGAAGCGGACATGGTGCTGAAGGAAGCGGTGGCCAAACAGCTGGTCGATCCGGCCAAGCCCAACATCAAGGAATTCATGGCCATTGCCGTGAGCAAGAATGCCGAGAGCAAGGCCGGCATCGCGTCGCTTGAGAAGGAAGCCGGCTCCAGCCCGCGCATCGCGCTGGTCGTGGCCGATACGCTGGCCAATCTGGGCCAGCACCAGAAGGCCGTGGGCTATTACAAGGGCCTGGTGGGCAACAGCGTGATCGATCAGGACACGGTGAACCTGCGCATGGGCGCCGCCCTGATGAAGCTGGGTGACAAGGCGGGCGCCAAGGCCGCGTTCGATGCCGTGAAGCCCGGCCCGCGTTCGGCCATCGCGCAATTCTACACGGTGCTGCTGGGCGGCTGATACCGCCAGCCAGCGCAAGGAACGGGGCGCGCCGTCCGGATCGGTTCCGGGCGGCGCGCTCTTTTCATGTCCGCCATCTGCCCCTATGGAGGCCCACCCCATCGCCACCCCGCCAGCCACAGGAGTCGCCCGCCCATGTCGTCCCGCATAAAGGAACCTCGCCTGGGCCTGACGTTCGACGATGTGCTGCTGGTGCCGGCGGCTTCGGCGGTGATGCCCAGCATGGCCGATACCAGCACCCGCATCACCCGGGGCATCAGGCTGAACATTCCGGTGCTGTCGGCCGCGATGGACACGGTGACGGAAGCCAACATGGCCATCACCATGGCCCAGCTGGGCGGCATCGGCGTGCTGCATCGCAACCTGTCGATCGAGGAGCAGGCGCTGGCGGTGCGGCAGGTGAAGCGCTTTGAAAGCGGCATGGTGGTCAACCCGATCACGCTGACGCCCGATCAGACGCTGGCCGATGCGCGCGCGCTGATGGTTCAGCATGGCATTTCGGGCTTCCCGGTGGTGGAAAAGGTGGGCCCCGGTGGCGCAGGCAAAGGTCCCCTGGGCCGGCTGGTGGGCATCGTCACCAACCGCGATCTGCGCTTTGCCGAGAACGACGCGCAGCCGATCGCCGAGCTGATGACGAAGGACAATCTGGTCACCGTGCGCCCCGGCGTGACCGAGGCCGAAGCGCGGCGGCTGCTGCACAATCGCCGCATCGAGAAGCTGATCGTGGTGGACGATGAGGGCCACTGCATCGGCCTGATCACCATGAAGGACATCGTGCGCGCGGTGAATTATCCGGCTGCCACCAAGGATGCCGCCGGGCGTCTGCGGGTGGCGGCTGCCACCACCGTGGGTGACGCCGGGTTCGAGCGGACTGAGGCGCTGCTGGACGCCGAATGCGATCTGATCGTGGTCGATACCGCGCACGGCCACAGCGACCGCGTGGCGGAATCGGTGGCGCGCATCAAGAAGCTGAGCAACAACGCCCAGGTGATTGCCGGCAACGTGGCAACGGCCGCAGCGGCGCAATCGCTGATCGATGCCGGCGCCGATGGCATCAAGGTGGGCATCGGGCCGGGCAGCATCTGCACCACCCGTGTGGTGGCCGGCGTGGGCGTGCCGCAGCTGACGGCCATCATCGATACGGCCGAAGCCGCGTGGAAGCAGGGCATTCCGGTGATTGCCGATGGCGGCCTGCGCACCAGCGGTGATGTGGCCAAGGCGCTGGCCGCCGGTGCCAGCGCCGTGATGGTGGGAAGCCTGCTTGCCGGTACAGAGGAAGCGCCGGGCGAGACCTTCCTGTGGCAGGGCCGCACCTACAAGGCCTATCGCGGCATGGGCAGCGTGGGCGCCATGGCCCGCGGTTCTGCCGACCGTTATTTCCAGCAGGACATCAAGGACCAGCTGAAACTGGTGCCCGAAGGCATCGAGGGGCAGGTGCCCTACAAGGGGCCGGCGGCCAACGTGCTGCACCAGTTGGTGGGCGGCGTGAAGGCAGCCATGGGCTATACCGGTGCCGCCTCGCTGGAGGCATTCCGCGAACGCGCCGAATTCATCCGCATCACCAACGCCGGCCTGAAGGAAAGCCACGTCCACGACGTGACCATCACCCGGGAAGCGCCCAACTATCCGACCGGCGGTTGATGTGACGCCTTCTGCACGCTTGCAGGCCGCCATCGAGATACTGGACCAGGTGATCGCGGCGACCCGCGATGCCGGCGCGGCGGCAGATACGGTGTTCCAGCGCTATTTCGCCAGCCGGCGCTATGCCGGATCGAAAGACCGGCGCGCGGTGCGCGATCTGGTGTTCGGCGCCATCCGCAGTGCCGGCGAGCGCCCCGAAAGTGGCCGCGCCGCCATGATCGGCCATGCCCGCGCCCAGGCCCCTGAATTGCTCGCGCTGTTTGGCGATGGCCCGCACGCGCCGGCCGCGCTCCAGGCCGGCGAGCCGGAAGCGGCGCCCGGCCTCGCCCCGGCCTGGCTGCGCGAGGCGCTTGGCGAACGCTTCGGCCCGGATGTGGATCGCCAGCTTGCGGCCCTGCTGGCCCGGGCGCCGCTGGATGTGCGGGTCAATGCGCTGAAGGCCGGCCGCGATGATGTGGCGGCGGCCCATCCCGATTGGATCTTGCTGCCGCGCACCGCTCATGGCCTGCGGCTGCCCACCGGCACACTGGTGGAACAACTGCCCGAATATCTGGCCGGCCAGATCGAGGTGCAGGATGAAGGCAGCCAGATGGCCGCTGCGGCGGTGGCCGCGCAACCGGGGGAACTGGTGGTTGATCTGTGCGCCGGAGCCGGCGGCAAGACGCTGGCACTGGCTGCCGACATGAAGGTGCAGGGCCGGCTGGTGGCCTGTGACACCGATCGCGCGCGGCTGTCGCAACTGGGCCCGCGCAGCGTGCGCGCCGGTGCCATCGGCATCGAACCGCGTTTGCTCGATCCCGGCCGCGAGGCGTCGGCGCTGGCCGATCTGGCCGGCCAGTGCGATGCCGTGCTGATCGATGCCCCCTGTTCGGGCAGCGGCACCTGGCGGCGCAACCCGGAAAGCCGCTGGCGGCTGACGCCCGACCGGCTGGCGCGGCTGATCGCCACGCAGGCGCAGCTGATCCGCCTGGGCGCCAGCCTGCTGCGGCCCGGCGGCCGGCTTGTCTATGTTGTCTGCTCGCTGTTGCCCGATGAAGGCGAGGCACAGCTGGCCGGGCATGATGGCCTTGCGCCGTGGACCAGCCGGGTGCTGACCCCGGCCGATGATGGCTGCGACGGCTTTTTCATCGCGCAGACAGCCAGGCTCTGATAGGAACAGGGGCAGGAGAGACGTGATGCGCCTGACCCTGTTGTTGCCGATTGCCGTGCTGCTTGCGGCGCCTGCCACCGCCGCCCCGGTGCGTGATGATCAGTTGAAGCCGGTTTCCGTGCAGTTTGCCGCTGCCGGCGAAGCCGCGTTGGCGCAGGGCAAGGCGCAGGACGCCATCGACAGTTTCGAAGCCGCCCTGGCGGTGGATCCGCGCAATGTGGCCGCCTTTCGCGGCATTGCCGGCGCCTATGAGAAACTGGGCCTGCCGGGCAAGGCGGTGAAATATTATCGCGAGGCGCTGGCGCTCAACCCGTCGGACATCGCGGCGTTGGAAGGGCAGGGCCGGGCGCTGGTGGCGCGCGGTGCCACGGCGCGCGCGCAGATCAACGTCGCGCGCATCAAGGCGCTGTGCAAGGCCGATTGCAGTGCGGCAGCGCGCCTGGAAGGCGTGATTGCCAAGGGCGTCCAGCAGGCCGACGCAGCGCCGGCCAAGGTGGCCTCTCCCGGCAGTTAAAGCCGCGCCGCGGCCCGCGCAAAGGCGGCCACCGGCACGGTTTCGGCCCGGGCTTCGGCCGCGATGCCTTCCGCTTCCAGCGCCTCCAGCGCACCGGGCAAGCCTTTCAGGCTGGCGCGCAGCATCTTGCGGCGTTGCCCGAAGGCGGCAGCGGTGAGCGCCGCCAGTTTCGCCGGAGACGCCGGCGCCACCGGCGCGCAGGGCACCAGGTGCACCACCGCCGAATCAACCTTGGGGGCCGGCACGAAGGCCCGCGCCGGCACGTTCAGGGCAATCTTCGGGATGCTGCGCCACTGCGCCAGCACGGCCAGCCGGCCATAGGCGGCGCTGCCCGGCTGCGCGGTGATGCGCTGCGCCACTTCCTTCTGGAACATCAACGTCAGGCTGGCCCACCACGGCGGCCATTCCGGGCCATCAAGCCAGCCGGTGAACAGGGCGGTGCCGATATTGTAGGGCAGGTTGGCCACGATATGGGCGCCGTCGCCAGCCAGGGCGCGGGCGTCCACCGCCATCGCATCGCCGCCCACCACCTGAAGCCGGCCATCGGCGGCGGCCGCCAGTTCGGCCAGTGCCGGCAGGGCGCGATCGTCCCGCTCCACGGCCACCAC
>JALOSK010000358.1 GCA_025458465.1 Sandarakinorhabdus sp.
ACCAGGATCAGCGAGGTGCCCTTGGCGCCGGCGTCCGGATCGGTCTTGGCGACAACGATGATCAGATCGGCGTTCTGGCCGTTGGTGATGTAGGTCTTGGAACCGTTGATGACATAGTGGTTGCCATCCTTCTTCGCCGTGGTGCGCACGCCCTGCAGGTCGCTGCCGGCGCCCGGCTCGGTCATGGCGATGGCGGTGATCAGCTCGCCCGAAATCATCTTGGGCAGAATTTTACGCTTCTGCTCTTCCGAACCATAGGCGATCAGATAATCGGCAATGATGTCGGACTGGAGCGTGATGCCGGCGGACGATCCGGCATAGGCGAGTTCTTCATCGATGATCGCGTTGTACCGGAAATCGAGGCCAAGGCCGCCATATGCCTCCGGCACGCCGGGGCACAGCATCCCGGCCTCGCCGCAGGCGCGCCAGAACTTGCGATCAACGATGCCCTCTTCCTCGAAGCGGTCGAGGTTGGGGATGAGTTCCTTGTCGAACACCTTGCGCACCGTGTCGCGGAAGGCCTGTTCATCGGGGCCGTACACGCGGCGATCATTGGTTTCGAGCATCGGGTTCCCTTTCGGCAGACAGATTTGCCCTACGTTATGTGACCAGTGGGCGGGCGCCGTCACCTGTCTTGCAAGAGAGGGCGGCAGGGTGCCACACTGCAAGATATGAAACACGCTCTCCTGATGTTCGGCCTGCTGGCCGCCACCCTGCCGTCCTCTGGGGCCTTCGCGCTGGATGATCCCTATCTGAAGCGCGCGGAAGCCGTGCTGAAGCGGCAGCCGATCATCGATGGTCACAATGATTGGCCAGGCGCGCTGCGCGGCAGTTTCGGCGAAGGCTGGTGGCAACAGGATCTGAAGGCGGACTCGCGCACCTTCAAGCGCCCCTTGATGACCGACATCCCGCGCCTGCACCAGGGCCGCGTGGGAGGCCAGTTCTGGAGCGTGTATGTGCCGGCCACCGTCACCGGCCCGCAAGCGGTGAAGTCCACCATCGAGCAGATCGACATCGTGCGCGGCTTCGTGGCCAGATATCCGGCCGATTTCGAGCTGGCGTCCACCGCCGCCGACATTCGCCGCATCCAGAAGACCGGCAAGGTCGCCAGCCTGATGGGCGTGGAAGGCGGCAGCCAGATCGACAACGGCAGCCAGATCGACAACAGCCTGCCGGTGCTGCGCATGTATCACGCGCTGGGCGTGCGTTACATGACGCTCACCCACACCAGGCACAGCGATTGGGCGGATAGCGCCAACGAACCGCCGCGCGCCCAGCCGCTCAGCGATTACGGAAAGGCGGTCATCAAGGAAATGAATCGCATCGGCATGCTGGTCGATCTGTCGCACGTGTCGCCGGGCACGATGAAGGCGTGCCGATCATGTGCGCAACGTGCCCGATGATGTGCTGCCGCTGGTGAAGGCCAATGGTGGTGTGGTGATGGCCACCTATGTGCCCGGTTTCATCAACGCGGCCCGGCAGGCCTGGGAAGCGGCCCGCGCTGGTGAGCGGCAGCGGTTGGCGGCCCTGTATATCGGGCAGCTCGATCGTCAGGGCGCCGCCATGGCGGAGTGGGATGCGAAGAATCCGCGTCCGCCCGTCGGTATCAAGGATGTGGCTGATCACATCGATCGGCTGGTGAAGCTGGCCGGCGTCGATCATGTCGGCATCGGCGGCGATCTGGATGGCATCGATTCCACGCCCACGGGCCTTGAAGGCGTGGAAACCTATCCGGCGCTGATCGCGGAACTGCTGCGCCGCGGCCATTCGGAAGCCGATTGCGAGAAGATTGCCGGCGGCAACCTGCTGCGGGTGATGGAGGCGGCAGAAAAGGTGGCGGCCGGCATGGCGGGTGAACTGCCGCCGGATGTGAAGCCTTGAATTGAAGTGAAGGGGGCGTGGCAACGCCACGCCGTCGACGCTGTTCGGCGGGCCTGCGGGCCAGCCGCCAGCCCGCCCGTGCTCGCGCCAGTCGGCGCGCGGCACGCGCGCTCGCGGCGCCACGCAGAATGGCCGCCGCTGTCTTGCCAGCGGCGGCCACTGTGTCGTGCCCCTCCTGAGAGGATGTGTGCGGTGCGGTCGGGGCCTGCGCTCACTGCCGTTGGGCAGGGGCTGCGGCGGCTGGCCTTTCGCAATGATCACGGCACTTTCGCTTCGGACGGACGCGGTGGCGAGATCGCCACCGTGCCGTCCTCTGCCGGACCAGCTTGCTCCGCCCTGGTTGCGCCTTCCGGTGCCTGCCTTTCGGCATCGACCGGCCGGTTGACCGTCTGGACGGGCGCCCCGGCCCCGGCTGCCGCTCTCACCTGCCGTTTTCCGTTCCCGCAGGCGCGGGTTCGTTCCACTGGCTGGCTGGCGTTGCAGCCTTGCGGGTTGGTGCCCTTCTTGCCTGCCTGCCCCCGCCGGGTTGCCCCTTTGGTTGCCGCACTGGCGAGCCGGCGTTCCAGCCCTGGCTGATGCCCTGCGTCCCCGGCCGTTCATGCACGCCTTTCGGCGCGGATGAATGCCCTGTTCCACCGGCGTTCCAGCCGCATCAGATTGCACGTTTCAATTCCCACCCAATGGGCAGAATATCCACTTTCACCTGAAGATAACCGCTTCATTTCCTTTGGCGTTTCCGCCGCCGTCAATTCCCGGCTACAAGTGTATGCTCTCACCTATCGTGTGAGTCGTCAAACTGAAATATCGAAAAATCTGCCTGTGGATAACGGGGATAACGGGGATGGAATCCCGCCCCCCTCAGGCAGAGGTCCAGCCGCCGTCCATCGTCATGTTGGCGCCGGTAATCTGGCTGGCGGCATCGCCGCACAGGAACAGCGCCAGCGCGGCCACCTGTTCCACCGTCACGAATTGCTTCGTCGGCTGCGCCTTCAGCAGCACATCCTCGATCACCTGCTCTCGGGTCAGCCCGCGCGCCGCCATCGTGTCGGGGATCTGCTTTTCCACCAGCGGCGTCCACACATAGCCCGGCGAGATGCAGTTGGCGGTGATGCCATGTTCGGCCAGTTCCAGTGCGATCGTCTTGGTGAAGCCGGCAATGCCGTGCTTGGCCGCGACGTATGCCGCCTTGAACGGCGAGGCGACCAGGGAATGCGCCGATGCCGTGTTGATGATCCGCCCCCAGCCGGCGGCCTTCATGCCAGGCACGGCCAGGCGCGTCGTGTGGAAGGCGCTCGACAGGTTGATGGCCAGGATCGCGTCCCACTTCTCCGGCGGGAACTCTTCCACCGGGGAAACGAACTGGATTCCGGCGTTGTTGACGAGGATGTCCACCCCGCCCAACTGGTCCTGCGCGGCGGCCATCATGTCGGCAATTTCGGCCGGCTTTGACATGTCTGCCCCGTGGTA
>JALOSK010000359.1 GCA_025458465.1 Sandarakinorhabdus sp.
TGTTTCTGGGGCGTGGAAGCCGTGTTCGAACGGGTGAAGGGCGTGAAGTCCGCCGTGTCGGGCTATGCCGGCGGATCCCGGGCCACTGCCAGCTATGAAATCACCGGGACCGGCATGACCGGCCATGCAGAGGCGGTGGAAGTCACCTATGATCCCGCCGTGGTGAGCTATGGCACGCTGCTGCGCATCTTTTTCTCGGTCGCGCATGATCCCACACAGTTGAACCGGCAGGGCCCGGATCGCGGCCCGCAATATCGCAGCGCGCTGTTCACGCGCGGGCCGGAACAGGAACGCATCGCGCGCGCCTATGTTGCGCAACTGGAACGGGCCGGCACCTGGAAGCCAAGGATTGTCACGACGTTCGAAGGCGCCAAGCCCTTCTATCCGGGCGAGGATTATCACCAGAATTACCTGCGCGCCCATCCCACCCAGCCCTATATCGTGTGGAACGACATTCCCAAGGTAGAGGGCTTCAAGCGGTTGTTCCCCGCCTTGTGGAGTGAGCGGCCCGCAGCCTGAAGGAGATGCGCATGAAGACGCTGATGTTCCTGGCCATTGCCACGCTCGCCACACCGGCAGCGGCAACCGGCATTTCCACCCATGTGCTCGATCTGGCCAAGGGCATTGGCGGGCCCGGCGTGCCGGTGGTGCTGGATCAGCGCACGGCAACGGGTTGGGCCGAGATCTCGCGCGGCACCACCGATGGCGAGGGGCGCATCCGCAGCTTCGGGCGGGAGGATTTCGCCGCCGGCGATTATCGCTTGCGCTTCGACATGCAGGGCTACAGTGGCCCGCAGGCCTTCTTCCCGGAAATCAGCGTGGTCTTCCGCATCGCGCCCGATGTGAAGCATGTGCATGTGCCGCTGGTGCTGAGCCCGTTCGGTTATTCGACCTATCGCGGGACGTGAGGGGCTGAGACCGACGGAAGACAGGTTCCGGTCATGAAAAAGGGCGGGGTGTTGGCCCCGCCCTGTTCATTCGCCGGTGGACCGCACCAGCAGCGCCTCAGTGGCCGCCGCCGTTCAGACCCTTGACGATGTTTTCCACCATCTTCTTGGCGTCGGCCAGCAGCATCATGGTGTTGTCGGCATAGAAGACCGGGTTGTCCACGCCGGCATAGCCGACGCCGCCCATGGAGCGTTTCACGAACAGCACGGTCTTGGCCTTTTCGACGTCCAGGATCGGCATGCCATAGATGGGGCTGGTCTTGTCCGTCTTGGCGAGCGGGTTGGTCACGTCGTTGGCGCCGATCACGAAGGCGACATCGCACTGGCCGAACTCGCTGTTGATGTCTTCCAGCTCGAACACTTCATCATAAGGCACGTTGGCTTCGGCCAGCAGCACGTTCATGTGGCCCGGCATGCGGCCTGCCACCGGGTGGATGGCGTATTTCACCGAAACGCCTTCCTTCTTCAGCAGATCGCCCATTTCGCGCAGCGCGTGCTGCGCCTGAGACACCGCCATGCCATAGCCCGGCACGATGATGACGCTTTCGGCGTTCTGCATGATGAAGGCGGCATCGTCGGCGCTGCCGGCCTTGTAGCTCTTGGCCGGGCCAGCAGCCTTGGGCCCGCCGGCATCCGCCTCTGCACCAAAGCCACCGGCGATCACGCTGATGAAGCTGCGGTTCATCGCCCGGCACATGATGTACGAAAGAATGGCGCCCGACGAACCGACCAGCGCGCCGGTGATGATCATCGCGGTGTTCTGCAGCGTGAAGCCCATGGCCGCGGCCGCCCAGCCCGAATAGCTGTTCAGCATCGAGATGACGACCGGCATGTCGGCCCCGCCAATCGGGATGATGAGCGTCACGCCGATCACGAAGCTCAGCGCCAGGATGATCCACAGCAGCGGCCCCTGCCCCATCGCGGCGGCCGCATCGAAAGCGAACACGCCAGTGAGGATCAGGATGCCGGCCAGCACGCCCAGGTTCAGCACATGGCGGCC
Source organism: Sandarakinorhabdus sp. (assembly GCA_025458465.1). Classification (GTDB taxonomy): domain Bacteria; phylum Pseudomonadota; class Alphaproteobacteria; order Sphingomonadales; family Sphingomonadaceae; genus Sandarakinorhabdus. The sequence goes on from JALOSK010000359.1 coordinate 1,948, forward strand.
CGGCAGCAGGATCGGCGAGCCGGACATGCGGCCCGAAAGCTTCAGGAAGGCGATGATCGAGCCGGAGAAGGTGATGGCGCCGATGGCCACGCCCAGGCCCATTTCGACACGGGACACGGCAAGGATCGCGCCGGCCTCATCAACAATGCCGAAGGCGGCCGGGTTGAGATAGGCAGATAGGCGGCGCAGCCGACCAGCACGGCAGCCATGCCGACAAGGCTGTGGAAGCCCGCCACCAGTTCCGGCATCGCCGTCATCTGGATGCGTTGGGCAATCACCCAGCCGATGCCGCCACCGATGGCAATGGCGCCGATGATCAGCGGCAGGCCGGTGGGATGCAGGATCAGCGTGGTGCCCACTGCAACAGCCATGCCGATCATGCCATTGCGGTTGCCCGCCTGGCTGCTTTCCGGCGACGACAAGCCGCGAAGCGACAGGATGAAGAGAACCCCGGCGACGAGATAGGCCAGAACGGCCCAGGCCGGGGTGGCGGCGACTGCGTGTTCCATGGCTGTTTCCCTGCCTTACTTCGAAGCCGCCGGCTTCTTGGCGTTGGTCACCGCCATCAGCGGCGTGTGCAGCGCCGGCGTGACCGACCACACGACATAATAGCCGACGAACACCGCCAGCACGAAGATCGACAGGATCGACAGGAAATCCATGGTGCGTCCCCTTAACCCAGCAGCCGTTCGTTGACGATCTTGCCGCCTTCGGTCAGCTTGATGCCCTTCACGATGTCGTCATCGGCCGGCCACACGGTGGCCTTGGCCTCCTTGTCCCAGAAGGCGCTGATCATGTTGAACAGGTTGCGGCTGTAAAGCGCGCTGGCATCGGGCGCCATGCGGCTGGCCGGATTGCGGTGACCGATGATCTTCACGCCGTGGCGTTCGAGCACCTCGCCGGCCACGGCGCCTTCCACGTTGCCGCCGCTGTCCACCGCCAGATCGACGATCACGCTGCCCGGCCGCATGGAGGCGACCTGCGCATCGGTGATCAGGCGCGGCGCCGGCCG
>JALOSK010000078.1 GCA_025458465.1 Sandarakinorhabdus sp.
CCTTTGCTGCTGCCGGTCTATAACCGGCGGGCAAGGAGAAGATATGGGCAAGGTTGCCGCAGAAATCCAATCCCGGCTGATGGCGGCGCTGGCCCCCACCGGCCTTGAGGTGATTGACGACAGCCACCAGCATCGCGGCCATGCCGGCCATCGCGGCGACGATGCCGAATCGCATTTCACCGTGAAGATCAGCGCCGCCAGCTTTGCCGGGCAGAGCCGTATCGCCCGGCAACGCGCTGTCTATGCTGCGCTGGGCGATCTGGTGGCGCCCGATCGCATCCACGCACTGCGCATCATCGCGTCTGCCCCTGGCGAGGCCTGATGCGCTTGCGCCTTGCCGCCGCCCTGCTGTGCATCGCCAGCCCGGCCTTGGCCGCCACCGAGGCCGCTGGCAGCCTGGATGGCGTCACCCTGATCGATCGGCTCGATGTGGCCGATATCGCTGCCGGCACCACCCAGCGTTTCTGGTTCCGCGCCGGGCGGAGCCCCATTGGCCAACCCTGGCTGGTGCCGGTGGTGGTGGTGAAGGGCGCCCAGCCCGGCCCGCGCCTGCTGCTCACCGCCGGCATCCATGGGGACGAGTTGAATGGCATCGCCGTCCTGCACCGGCTGGCCAATGGCATTGATCCGGCGAAGCTGGCCGGCACGCTCACCCTGGTGCCCGGCCTCAATCCGCCCGGCCTGATGCAATCGACGCGGCAATGGACGCCGGACTGGTCACGCAGCGCGCCCAACCTCAATCGTGAAATGCCGGGCAAGGAAGGCGGCAGCGCCATCGCCGATTTCGCCGGCCGGCTGTGGAGCCGCCTGATCCGTCCCAATGCCGATACCGCGGTTGACCTCCACACCCAGTCGCGCGGCACCGCTTACATGATGTATGCCTTTGCCTCCACGCCCCGCACGCGGCGCATGGCCGAATTGGTGGCGCCCGACATCATCAAGATGGACAAGGGCGACAAGGGCACGGTGGAAAACACGCTGACCGACGATGGCGTGCCGGCGATCACGCTGGAACTGGGCCGGCCGGAGATGTTCGACGACGTGATGATCGCCCGCGGCGAAGCCGGGTTGATGAACCTGATGCGCGAGTTGAAGATGCTGCCCGGCAAGGTGACGCCGCCGCCCGCCAGCCTGACGGTCGCCAACGACATCGTCGCCGCTCGCGCCACCAGACCTGGCTGGATGCGCCTGCTGCTGCCACTGGGCAGCCCGATCAAGAAGGACCAGCCGTTGGCAGAAGTGCGGGACGCATTCGGCACGCTCGTGGAAACCGTGCTGGCACCGCAGGCGGGCCGCATCAACATGATCACCACCGATCCGCGCATCGCGGCAAGCGACACCATCGCCCGCATCGTCTGGTGGTCTCCCGATCCGGCCTGCCAGAACGGCTGTTGATCGACGGCTGTTGAGTCTGAGCGCCTGAACCGCTATCCGCTGCGGCGGGCCGGATTAGCACAGCGGTAGTGCAGCGGTTTTGTAAACCGAAGGTCGGGGGTTCGATCCCCTCATCCGGCACCACCCAGTCGCCAACCCCGGTGCTCGCGTTTCCCGGCTGTTGCAGGGGCTCAGCGCATCGCGCTTTTCGCCAGAGACACATATGTACCGCGCGCGCAGTTCGGATTCGGCCAATTATCTCTTAGGCCCAAAAAGGCAGTCGTCAGATGCGATGGCAAAATGATGCGGACTGGACGCCGTTCACGTCGAACCGCCGACGCTAGCTCTAGGCGAACCCGAGCATACGGCGCTGCTCATTCCAGTCGAGCGGCAAATTCGTAATTTTGGCGAGACGCTGGCGCGTGAGTGATGCCGGCTGGCGCCCTTCGATGATCGCCTGGACGATGCAGGGTGCCAAGGTCGCCAGGCGCAACAGCAGAGTGAAATAGTTGTTGGTGAACCCGTGGGCTTTCGCAACCTCGGCGACGCTCATGTCTTTGGCCGCGTGCATCGCAGCGTTGGCAGCACGGGCTGTTGCAAGCAATCGGACAAGAGCTGGATCGACCAGTGTATCCTCGTTGCTTTCCGGCTCGGCGATGACCAATCGCACCTCCGGGCCACGGCGCAGCTTAACGGTCGGAACCGAAAGCAGATGGATCGGCATTTGGGCGGCATCTGGGCTGGTAGCCGTCTCCGACCGATAACCTGTGTGTGAACGAATCGGCAGCAAGTTGATCGAGATATTGACACGGTCGTCGCTCAAGTCGACGCGGTGCACGATGCTGCGGAACCTTAGCGGGTCGGTCGCAAGCGCATCTGCGATGCTGAGCGCGGTGGCAAAGAGCCCTTCAAGCGCCCTGGCATCCACATTGAAGGACGCTTTGACTGCAGCGTTTTGAAGGGCCTGCCGATCGCAAAGGAACTCGCGCACACGACCTATCACGAGCATTTCGGTGTCGTGGGCTGGAACCCGCCACGCTGCGCCAGGTGCCTTAACCACCGCATCCACTGCGGTGACATAGTAGTGGTATCGCTTTGCACCTTTCGCAGCCTGGCTGGACTTCATCCGGCGGCCTAGGCCATCGAACAGCAGCCCGCCGAGAAGGTTGGCATGGCGCAGGATCTGTTCGTGCTTTCGCGCGACGCCGTTGCCTGCAAGTTGTGCCTGCACCCCTTCCCAAACCTCCGGTGTGATGATGGCTTCGTGCTCGCCCGGGAAGTGCTCATTCTTGTGGCGGATCTGGCCAATGTAAATCCGGTTGACCAAGAGGTGCGCGAGCCCGCCGCGCGTCCAGGCAATCCCACCCCGCCGCTTCTTGCCCTCGCCCGCAAACAGCTTGGTCTTCACACCATCGCGCTCAAGCGATTCAACCGTCGCGACGACCGAACCCAACTGAAGATATCGGTCAAAGATCAACCTGACCGTCTCTGCTTCGGTCTGGTTTACGACCAGCTTGCGGTCCTGGACATCGTATCCGAGCGGCAATGGTCCTCCCATCCACAGGCCTTTGCGCTTCGACGCCGCAATCTTGTCGCGAATGCGCTCGCCGGTGACCTCGCGCTCGAATTGGGCGAATGACAGCAAGACGTTGAGCGTCAGCCGACCCATGCTGGTGGTCGTGTTGAACGACTGGGTGACCGATACGAAGCTGGCCCCCGCCTTATCCAGGACCTCCACAATCTTCGCAAAATCAGCGAGGCTGCGGGTCAACCGGTCCACCTTATAGACAACGATGACGTGGATGCGCCCGGCCTGGACCTCAGCCATTAGCTGGGCAAGGCCGGGTCGGTTCATGTTGCCGCCCGAGAACCCGCCATCGTCATAGAGTTCCGGCGAGAGCACCCAGCCTTCGTGACGCTGGCTTGTAACATAGGCGGCGCAAGCCTCACGTTGGGCATCGAGGCTGTTAAACGCCTGTTCCAATCCCTCCTCGGTCGACTTGCGGGTGTAGATGGCGCAACGAATGACCTTGCTTTGCGTCATGATACTGACGCCCGCGATGCCGCTCGACGCGCCGCGGATGATGCAGCGGCCCCTGTCGTTGTGCGACCCGCACGGACCCCGAAGAACCGGGGTCCCGACCAATGCGCGCCGGTGATCGCCGCAGCGACCTGGGTCAAGGAATTGAACTGCTGATCCCCCAGCAAGTACCCATCGTCGGTCACTAGCACACTGTAGGTCTTGCCGTTCCAGCTTCGCACCAGCCTGGTGCCAGGCTTCAAGCGCTGTTCGGGGTTGACCCGGGGATCGGCGTTTTCGGACCGTTCGAGTTGCCGTGTTGTCCGATCGAGCAGGTTCCCAGAGGCCGCTGAGAGGCCTCCGAGAGACCGCTCCTGTACCCGAAATGCAATGCCACGCAGCAATAGATCGGGCGTCAGTCGCGGAGGAGACGCTCGATATACCCGGCGCCATTCGGCACGAAGCTGGGCGGGAGACATGGCTGCAAGAGCCGCAAGTTGATCGGTGATGTCTGCCATGATCAGGCTGCCTGGGTCGCGGCGGCGATAGCGACAGCCTCATCCGTTGCGACATCGGCGGCCATGATCCGGTAGCTGCCTTCGCCTGACTTGCGAGTATCTCGAACGAGCCTGGCGCCTTTCTTGCGCATGCCAGAGAGGAGGGCGCGCACGCTGTGGGGATGCCATTGGGTGGCCGCGCAGAGCTCGGAGATGGTCGCACCGCGAGGGCGTCGGAGCAACTTCGACATCTGCGCTAACTTGGTGGGAATGGCCGTTTTGCGATGCTGCCCGCGGGCGTTACGTTCCGGTCTGTCTTCGGACTTCCCTAGTGCTTCCCCGGTGTGCGGATCGTTGAGATCGGTCATGTTATGGCTCCAAGGGAGCGGACACCCAATGTGCCGGCGGTCCCACGAGCCGAAGCCTCAGCAGTTCGGATCTGAGGCGGTGATCGGCGTCAATCGGTGGCGCGACTCACAGTCTGAGCAACGCTCTTTCGGGACGAGAAGTCCAGTTACCGGATGTCGGGTTTGCGCTCCATTCCGGACGTTGGGGGGCATAGGGAAGAGACTTGAATGCGGACCAAGATGCACCGTGTTTCTCTCGCGTGCGGCACAATCCGCCCAGACGCCCGTGCCGGGGCGGTCTACTTCATTCGAACAATTCCCGGTGAAAGCGGCCTGGTGGGCCAACGGCTATCATGGTCATCTCAATGCTGTGGTCCAACGGCGCTGGGCCGCAAAACCAGATGGCTGTCTGGCGCCAATCTGCAGGTCGCACCCCTCGATGTGCCCTTCGAACCGCCGCCTCATGTCAGGTCGATCGCTCTGAGCCGGAGCGCATTGCCGACGACGCTCACCGACGACAACGCCATGGCAGCGGCGGCGATGATCGGGGACAGCAGCAAGCCGAAGCTCGGGTACAGCACACCGGCCGCTATCGGGATGCCGGCGGCGTTGTAGATGAAAGCGAAGGTGAGATTCTGGCGGATGTTGCGCATGGTGGCATGGCTCAGCTTGCGGGCGCGGACGATGCCCATCAAATCGCCGCCCATCAGTGTGACGCCGGCACTTTCGATCGCCACATCGGTGCCGCCGCCCATGGCGATGCCGACATCGGCGGCCGCCAGCGCCGGTGCGTCGTTCACGCCGTCACCGGCCATGGCGACCACCCGGCCTTCGCCGCGCAGACGTTCCACGGTCGCCTGCTTGTCGGCCGGCAGCACATCGGCTTCGAAATCGGCTATTCCCAGGCGGGTGGCAATGGCCTGAGCCGTCGTGCGATTGTCGCCGGTCAACATGATGACACGGATGCCGAGACCAGCGAGGGCGGCCAGCGCAGCGGGCGTGCTCGCCTTCACCTGATCGGCAATGGCGATGCTGCCGGCGGGCTTGCCGTCGATGGCGACCAACACGGCGGTTGCACCCTCGCGCCGGGCGGCGTCGGCGGCTTGCGCCAGCGCTGCGGTGTCAACGCCAAGTTCAGCGAGATAGGCCGGATTGCCGATGGCGACCTTGCGGCCAGCTATGCTGCCAATCACGCCTTTGCCGGGCGGCGCATCGAAATCGGCAACATCAGGCAGGGCGAGGCGGCGGGTGCTGGCTTCGGCGACAATCGCTGCGGCCAATGGGTGCTGGCTCTGGCGCTCAAGCGCGGCGGCCAGCGTCAACAGGTCGGCTTCATCGAAGCCGGGGGCCGGGTGGATGGCCACCACGCGCGGCTTGCCTTCGGTCAGCGTGCCGGTCTTGTCGACCAGCAGCGTGTCGACCTTTTCCAGTCGCTCCAGCGCTTCGGCATTCTTGATCAGCACGCCCTGCTGCGCCCCGCGGCCGACACCAACCATGATCGACATGGGCGTCGCCAGCCCGAGCGCGCACGGGCAGGCGATGATGAGCACCGAGACGGCGACAACGAAGGCATAGGACAGGCGCGGATCCGGGCCGAGCAGCGCCCAAGCCACAAACGCAGCCACGGCGACTGCGATGACAGCGGGGACGAACCAGCCCGCGACCTTGTCGGCCAGACGCTGGATCGGCGCCCGGCTGCGCTGTGCAGTCGCCACCATGGCAACGATCTGCGCCAGCAGCGTGTCTGCACCGACACGCTGCGCCGTCATGACAAAGGCGCCGGTCTGGTTGATGGTGCCGGCAATCAACCGATCACCTTCGGCCTTGGAAACGGGCAGTGATTCGCCCGTCACCATGGCTTCATCCAGCGTGGAACGGCCTTCGGCGAGCACGCCGTCCACCGGCACCGCCTCGCCGGGGCGCACGCGCAACCGGTCACCGACCACCACCTGATCGAGCGCGATCTCGCGATCGCTGCCATCCGGTTCGACCCGGCGCGCGATCTTTGGCGCCAGATCGAGCAGTGCGCGGATGGCGCCGCCGGTGGCTTCGCGCGCGCGCAGCTCCAGCATCTGGCCCAGCAGCACCAGCACGACAATGACGGCTGCCGGCTCGAAATAGGCCGGAACCGAACCATCAGGATTGCGGAACGCCGGCGGGAACAACTGCGGCGCAAGGGTGGCAACCAGGCTGAAGATCAGCGCTGCACCGGTGCCGAGCACAATCAGCGTGAACATGTTGAGATTGCGGGTGACGAGCGATTGCCAGCCGCGCTGGAGAAAGGGCCACCCGGCCCAGAGCACGACCGGCGTCGCAAACAGCATCTGCACCCAGTTGGAGGTTTGCGGGCCAATGAAGCGGTGCAGATCGAACAGATGCCCACCCATTTCCAGCCCGAATACCGGTATGGTGAGGGCGAGGCCGATCCAGAAGCGCCGGGTGAAATCCACCAGTTCCGGGTTGGGTCCGGTGGCGGTGCCTGGCAGCTCCGGCTCCAGCGCCATGCCGCAGATGGGGCACGAACCCGGGCCGGGCTGGCGGATTTCGGGATGCATCGGGCAGGTGTAGATCGTGCCTTCGGCAATCGGCGCCTTCGCTTCAGCCGAAAGATAGCGGGGCGGATCGGCGACAAATTTCGCCCGGCAACCGGCAGAGCAGAAATGATAGGCCGCGCCGGCATGATCGGCGTGGTGCGGGCTGGTGCGCGGGTTCACCATCATGCCGCACACGGGATCGCGGGCTGATTTTTCCCCATCGATTGCGCCCGGCTTGTCGCCGCAGCACCCCGCGCCTGCCTTGTCGGGTGCAGCTGTTGGTTCCGTCAAACCGTGGATCGCGTTGGATTTGCCGGTCATGGCATCCCGATTTCGTATGGGGTCGCTGCCCGCGTCCGTGCGCCCGGCACCGCAGGGCAGGTCATGGCACGTCCAGCCGCAGCATCATCGCTCGATTGCCGCAAAATGGCCGGCGCGGTGGAGCAACATTCGCATCTGGGTCGCCGCGCGCAGTGTCAGTGGATGGGGATGCGCATCAGCCTGCGGTGAAATCAGCTCGGCCATTTCCTGTGCGGCTGCAAGCTGGGCGGCCGAGGCCCCGGACAACAATGCCAACAGCAAATTTTCAAGCGCGATGACGCGGATGCGCAATTGCACCAGTTCCGCGTTGGACAATGCCGGCACGGGCGTAGCGTCGGCCGGAATCGCGGTGCTTCCGCGGGGCCCGGAGGTGCCAGCGCCGCCCTCGTTGTCCCAATCGGAAATCGCCTGCCGCCGCTGTTCGGGTGGTGCGCTGGTCTGGTTGATTGTCGGCAAGTGATTGCCCCTTTGTTGGACGCCGTCCGTTTTCGGGGAAACCTGGATTTGCCGATTGGCAGCCAGGCGCCAGCGTGCTGATGGTTACGCATCGCTTGCGGAAAAGTTCCATCCTCACCGCAGTTGGCCGCACATGCAATTGAAACTGCTGATGAAATGGCGTCATACAAGCCGCTCCCGCATCGGAACCGACCTCCGGGGCGCGGAAGCTGAACGCGGCGATACTTCAGGCCCTGCCAGTGGAACGCATTTCCGTGCCGCAATCGCCGGAACAGCCCGGAAATTGGGACCAGACATGGAACCTTTCGGCGCTGGCGCACTTCTATCATCTTCAAACCGACGCCCGTCGCCGGTCAATTTCGCGTCCCTGTCCTCGGCAATGCAAGGGATGCCTGTTTTTCGCCCGAGAGCCGGAGACCTTCATGGTCAACAACCTTCTTACACCAAGTCCCCAGTCCATTGCCCAGGAAAGCGTTGCGGAGCCACTTGTTCACCACCCGCCACACGGTTTTTCGGATCATTTCGCCCTGGGGTTCACAAAGGTTCTGCGCTTCGCTGCCGACACTTTCTTTGCCAAACGCTATGGCCACCGCGCGATTGTGCTGGAAACAGTGGCAGGCGTGCCCGGCATGGTCGGCGCCACGATTCAGCACCTGACCTCGCTGCGGCGAATGCAGGACGATCACGGCTGGATCCGCACATTGATGGAGGAAGCCGAGAACGAGCGCATGCACCTGATGACCTTCATCGCCATCGCGCAGCCGACCTGGTTTGAACGATTGGTCATCCAGCTTGTGCAGGGCGGCTTTTATATCGCGTTCTTCCTGCTCTACCTCGTGTCGCCCCGCACGGCCCACCGCATCGTCGGCTATTTCGAGGAGGAAGCGGTGATGAGCTACAGCTTCTACCTCGCCGAGATTGACGAAGGCCGCGCCGAGAACGTGCCTGCCCCGGCAATCGCGCGGCATTACTGGAAGCTGCCGGCCGATGCGACGTTGCGCGATGTGGTGCTTGTGGTGCGTGCCGATGAAGCGCACCATCGCGATATCAACCATGATTTTGCCAGCAAGATCGCTGGCGGGCCAAGACCGGAACGCCTCCCGGCGCCCTACCCGGAGCATGCCGACGACATCCGGATGACGGTGTGACGCCGCAGTTTCTCATGATCGGATGTTCGCAATGAGTGCCGAGCCGCAAATCACCGAGGCGCAGATCAAGGTGCTGATTCCGCGCTTTTACGATCGGGTGCGCGCCGATGGGTTCATTGGGCCGGTGTTTGCCGACGCGATCGACAACTGGCCGCCGCATCTGGAGAAATTGATGGATTTCTGGTCGTCGGTGATGCTGACCAGCGGCCGTTACAAGGGCAATCCGATGGCCGCGCACATGAAGCATATCGCCACGATCACGCCGCCGATGTTTGATCGCTGGCTGGCGTTGTGGGCAGATGTGACATCCGAAACGCTGCCCGCCGGCATCGCACAGGCATTGCAGGAACGGGCCGAGCGCATCGCCAAGAGCCTGAAGCTGGCCCTGTATTTCCGGCTGCCGCCGCGCACCGAGCCTCTTGAACAGGAACGCTGAGATGGCTGCTTACCGCTCGACACCCGTGTTCGACGAAATCACTTTGCCCGCTGCTCTGCGTGCTGATCACCGCACCAAGGCCGGCACATGGGGCGTCATCACTGTTCTGGAGGGTGAGCTACTCTTGACCTGCGCCGGCGTGGCGGAACCGCTTGTGCTGTCGCCCGGTCGGCCTGGACTGGTTCGGCCTGAACAAACCCATTTCGTGACACCCCTGAGTGCCATGCGAATGCGCGTCGATTTTCATGATTCAGAGCCGGAAATGACTGCCCTGACGAAGGTCGACGGCGCCACACCACCATCTGATGACATCCCGTCAGTCATTGCATGATCCTCAACGGCCATGTTGGCTGCTGGAGATGGTTCATGGGGGTGAGCCGTCGTTCGGGCAGATTTAGGCAACGGACGGCACATAACCAGCGCGCAATTTTTTCGAAACCTGCCTGTCCGGTGACGGCCCACAATCAGACAATATACCGGCCTTCCCAAGATTGTGACGCGGGGTGCCGGAACGCCTGTCAGTCCGCCTTGAGGTCTTGGCTCGACAGCAGTGATTGGCACTCCGGCGGCGAGCGGCACCACCGCTGCGATGGCTACTGCACGGCGCACCTCGGCGGGGAGTTAGTGGTGATTCATGATCACGCTGCAATTCAAAGCAAGTGAGCAATCACTTTTCTTTGGCCAATATGGCCTGCCCTTTCGTTCGGCGGCGCACGGCGCCGCATTGGCTGCGATGGCGCTTGACCAGGCAAGTTTGCAGCGCCAGCCTTTGCCACGATGGATCGCACTGCAATCGTGATTGCCGCCGGGGGCGAAGCCCGCCGCATGGGCGGCAACAAGCCGGCTCGGCTGCTGGCCGGGAAACGGCTGATCGATCATGTGCTGGATTTTGCGCTGGCCCAGGGCAGGCCATTGGCGCTCGCCGCGAACAGCCCGGTTTCCGGCGTTGAGCTGCCACACCTGCCCGACGCCACGCCCGGCATCGGCCCGATCAGTGCGCTGGCCAGCGGCATGGATTTTGCTGCCGCACAGGGCTGCGGCACCGTTCTGATGGTCGGCTGCGACATGCCTTTTCTGCCGTCGGACCTGCTGCCCCGGTTGCTGGCGGCGCTGCCCGGCCATGGCGCGGCGCTGCCGGAAAGTGGCGGGCGGCTGCATCCGATGGCCGGGCTGTGGCGGGTCGATCAGGTTGCGCTGGCGGACTATATCGCAGCGGGCAAGCAATCGCTGTGGGGCTTTGCCGAACGCCAGGGGCTGGTGCGGGTGGCGTGGCCGGATGGCCCGTTTGCCAATATCAACAACCCGGACGATCTGGCGGCGGCCGCCGCCCGGCTCAAAATGCCAGCGCGCTGACCAATGTGCCGGCCGGCAGCGCCGGCTGACCGGGCGGGCAGCGGATCAGCCAGTCGGCCCGGGCCAGTGCGGCCTGGGCGCTGCTGTCCTGCTGGGCCAGTGGCACCAGCCCATCGGCTTCACCACTGGCACGCACAAAGGTCTCGCGGCAGCCAGTGGCGGGCAGTGGCGCGGCCAGCGGCAGCCGCTGCCAGCGCAACACGGCCGACGTTGCCTGCCCCTGCAGGCGCGCCAGCAGGGGGCGCAGGAACAGGGCGGCCGTCACCAGCGCGGCGGTGGGATTGCCGGGCAGGCCCAGCACCCAGCGGCCGCGTGCCCGGCCCAGCCACACCGGCTTGCCGGGCTTGATCGCCACCTTGGCAAACAACAGTTCCAGGCCATGCGCGGCAAACATCGGCCGCGCCAGATCATGATCACCCACCGATGCGCCGCCCGTCACGATCACCAGTTCGGCCAGTGCCAGCGCCTCGCGCGCCTGCGCGGTGAGCAGGGCCAGATTGTCCCGCCCCTGCGCGCGGCGCACGATGCTGGCGCCGGCGCACACCGCCATGGCGGCAGCACCGTGGCTGGCACTGTCGGGGATGCTTTCGGCGCGGCGATGGGCCTGGCCGGGCGGCACGATTTCATCGCCGGTGGCAATGATGGCCACGCGTGGGCGGCGATGGACGTGCAGATGCGCCATATCGGCTGCAGCAGCGGCCACCATCGCCGGTGCGTGCAGGCGGGTGCCCGCTTTCAGCAGCAGCGCGCCCGCGGCAAAATCGCTGGCGGCGGCACGGATATGGCGGGCCGACCCGATAGCATCGGCAATGCGCACATGATCGCCATCGCGCGTCGTGTCCTCCTGCATCACCACGCGATCAGCGCCGCATGGCAGCGGCGCTCCGGTGAAGATGCGCACGGCCTGCCCCGGTTGCAGCATGCCGGCAAAGCCCGCCCCGGCCCGCGCCTCGCCGATCACCGGCAGAACCGCACCCGGCGCGAGGCTGGCCGCTGCCACGGCATAGCCATCCATGGCCGAAACCGGCGCGGCCGGCCGGTCGCAGCGGGCAAACAGCGGTTCGGCCAGCACGCGGCCAGCGGCAGCGGCAATCGGCACGCGTTCGATGCCCAGCGGCACCACTGCCGCTTCGATCAGGGCGATGGCATCGGCAAAATCCACCAGGCCGGCCTTGGCGACCAGCGGCGGCGACAGCGCCATGTTCATGCGCACACTCCTTGCAGACGCGGCAACAGGCCCGCGATGGAGCAGGGCCGGTGCCGGCTGTCGAACTCTGCGCCCAGCACGCCATCCCAGGCATCACGGCAGGCGCCGGGCGATCCCGGCAGGCAGAAGATGAAACGATCGCCCGCCTGGCCGGCAAAGGCCCGCGATTGCAGCGTGGAGACCCCCACCGTCTTGTGGCTGGCCAGGTGGAACAGCACCGAAAACCCGTCCATCATCCGGCTCAGCATCGGCAGCACGGCTTCCGGCGTCAGGTCGCGCGGAGTGAAACCGGTGCCGCCGGTGGTCAGGATGATCTCCACGTCCGGATCGGCCAGCCACAGATACAGCTGCTGGCGGATGGCGGCGACATCATCAGACACCAGCGCGCGGGCTGCCAGCACATGGCCAGCCGCCGTCAGGCGCCCGACCAGCACATCGCCCGATCCATCGGTTGCAGCTGTGCGCGTGTCAGACACGGTGAGCACGGCGATGTGGAGCGGGTGGAAGGTGAGATTTTCGTCGATGCCGGCCATCGTCAGCCTCCGATCGATGCAAGATGGGGGGTGGCGCCGCTGTTGCCGGCGTGCAGGCGGTGGGCAGGCGCCTTGGTGGCGGTGGCGGCGATGATGCGCGCCACCAGCGCGTCGTGATCTTCGTCGCGTTGCAGCCAGGGGCGCAGCGCGATGCCGCCATCGCCGAACAGGCACAGGTGCAGCCGGCCATCGGCCGACAGGCGCAGCCGGTTGCAGCTGGCGCAGAAATCGCGGGAATAAGGCGCGATGATGCCGATGCGACCACGGGCTGAGGCGTGGCCATATTCGATGGCCGGGCCGGCGCCCATCTGGCGCGGCAGACGCTGCCAGCCGCGCGCTTCCAGCTGGCTGATCACTGCGCTGGCCGGCAGATGGTGGCGGGCGAAATGGTCCGGGTTGCTGCCAGTGCGCATCACTTCGATGAAGCGCAGCGACAGATCATGGGCGGCGACGAAATCGATCATCGCCGGCAGTTCGTCATCATTCACGCCGCGCATCAGCACGGCATTCAGCTTGATCGTGTCAAACCCGGCGGTGCGGGCGGCAGCCACGCCGGCCAGCACCTCGCCCAGCCGGTCGTGGCCGGTGATGGCGGCAAAACGGGCAGGATCAAGGCTGTCGACACTGATGTTGATGGCGCTGATGCCGGCATCGCGCCAGGCCTGCGCGCGCTCCGCCAGTTTCCAGCCATTGGTGGTGATCGCCAGCCGGCGCACGCCGGGCACGCCGGCCACGGCGCGGGCGATTTCGGGCAGATCGGTACGGGTGCCCGGCTCGCCACCGGTCAGCCGCACCTTCCACAGGCCCAGCCGGGCAAAGGCGGTGACCGCGCGGCCAATCTCGTCGGGACGCAACGGCGGCACGGCTTTCGCTGGCTTCTGGTAGCCGTTCGGCAGGCAATATTGGCAGCGGAAATTGCAGACATCGGTGACCGACAGGCGCAGATATTCAAAGCGCCGGCCATGAGTGTCGTGCAGGCTGGTGGCCATCATTGCACCAATGGGCTGTCAGCCGTGCGCAGCGTCACGCCGGTCACGGGTGTTTGCCCGGCAAGAATGGCGAGATATTGCGCGACACCGCGGCGAAACGCGTGTTCTTCCAGGCTTGCGCGGATCGCCGGTTCCACCAGATCGAAGGGCAGCACTTCGCCGTCCACCCGGCGACCGGCGCGGATGATGTGGACGCCGTGATTGGTGCGCACCGGATCGGGGCAAAGTTCGCCGGGTGCCAATGCAAACAAGGCGGCTTCGAATTCCGGCACGGTCTGGCCGCGGCTGATCTGGCCCAGGTTGCCGCCCTGTTCGCGCGACGGACAGGCCGAATGCTGGCGGGCGAGATCGGCGAAACAGCCCGGATCTGCCTGAATCTGGCGCAGCAACGTGCGCGCATCGCCGACAGCGAGGCCAAAGCCAAGGCTGTCGCTGCGCGGGACAGAGATCAGGATATGCTCGGCCTCCACCAATGTATCGCTGCTGAAACGCGTCGGGTTGCGATCATAATGGCGGCGGGCTTCCTCGTGCGTGGCAGTGGGCACCTGCACTTCCTGTTCCAGCAGCGCCTCGATGCGGGCGTCTTCCGGAGTCAGCGGCCGGCCCTTGGCGTCGGCCAGAGCGGGGGCCGCGATGCCCAAGCGATCGGCCTCCGCCAGCAGCAGCTGGCGCACGGCCAGCGCGCGGGCGGCGGAGTCCCAGGCGGTGGCGGCGTCTGCGGCCGGGTGATGTTGGGCCTCGGCGGCGATCAGGGCGACCGGGATCTCCTGATCGCCCACCGTCACCGGGCCGGGGGTGAAATTTTCAACCATGTTTCAGATCCTTGCGGGTGCGCACGATCTGGTAACCGGGCCGCCACAGATAGCGCACCGGGGCCGACAGCATATGCACCAGCCGCGTGAAGGGGAACAGGAACAGGATCAGCAGCCCCAGCGACAGATGCGCCTTGAAGATGGGGTGCACACCGGTGATGTGGCTGGCGGCATCACCCTGGAAGGTGAAGATGCCCTGCGCCCACGACATGAACTTCACCATCTCGCTGCCATCCAGATGCCCGGCCGAAAGCGGGATAGTGGCTAGCCCCAGTGCCAGTTGCAGCCACAGCAGCAGGATCACCATATTGTCGGAAAAGCTCGACGCGGCGCGGATGCGCGGATCGAAGAAGCGGCGGTGGATCAGCAGCGTGGCGCCGATGATCGCCATCACCCCGGCAATGCCGCCAGCGACGATGGCCAGCACCTGCTTGGCACCGTGGCTGATGCCCACCGCATCGAACAACGCGATGGGGGTGAGCAGACCGCCCAGGTGACCCAGAAAGATCACCAGCACGCCAACGTGGAACAGCACTGATCCCCACATCAACTGGCGGCGGCGCAGCAGCTGGCTGGAACCGGCGCGCCACGAATAGGGCTCGCGGTCGTAGCGGATCACCGATCCGACGGCGAGCACGGCCAGCGCCACATAGGGGAAAATGCCAAACATCAGATTGTGCAGGAATTCAGCCATGACGATGCGTCCTTTCGGCTGGGGTGGGCATGGCGGCGCGCAGCCTGTCGACCATGGCGCTGGCCTTGGGGCAGGCGGCATTCGGATCGGGCGCGGCATCGGTGCCAAAGCGGATTTCTTCTTCCGCCCACGCCGCGTCCAGCGCCTCAAGGTCTTCCGGGTCTTCCGGTGGGGGCGCGGCGACCTGGGCCGCGGCCATGTCGGTGACGCCAGCCACAGCGCAGAGCAGATCGAGCACGGCGGCATGATCGGCGCCGCGATCGGCCAGCCGCCCGGCCAGCGCCGCCAGCACCACGCCGGGTTCGGCCAGCGCCTCG
>JALOSK010000360.1 GCA_025458465.1 Sandarakinorhabdus sp.
GATCAGCGCCGGGCGCTGCACCGCCTCGATCACCTTGGCCATGGTGAAGGTCTTGCCCGAACCGGTCACGCCCAACAGCACCTGATCGCGGTTGCCGGCGTTGGCTTCGGCCACCAGTTCGGCGATGGCGGCGGGCTGGTCCCCGGCCGGCGTATATTCGGTCTTCAGCACGAACGCCCGCCCGCCTTCGGATTTCTCCGGGCGCGCCGGGCGATGCGGCGTGAAGGCCGGCAGGTCGGTCTCGTCAAGGCTGGTGCGAATCTGGATGGCCATGGTGGCAACTATGGGGCTTGGCGGCGCGACTGTCAGCGCAGCATGCGGCGGATGAGCGCCCGGTCCCTCAGGCCGAAGTGATGCCAGATCACCGCGCCGGCATGGGCCGCGAACGCTGCCACGAACAGCGCGGACAGAAACTGGTGCGCGACCCGCCCCGGCAGGCCAGCCAGCGCGGCGGGCAGGGGGATGCCGAACACGGGCGCATCGCTCGCCGCCGCCAGCGCCAAGGCGATCAGCAGGCCATAGAGCGCCGCCTTGTTCAGCCGCGCCAGCGCACCCGGCGCATCCGGCCCCGGCGACGCCAGCTGCCAGCCCAGCCGCGCGATCAGGAGGGCCAGGATGGCCAGACCAACCCCGATATGCCCGTCCAGAAAGCCCACGCGCAGTTCGCCCGCCGGCAGCACCGCCACGAACAGCCCCAGCGGCAGCGCCGCCAGCATCAGCACCGCACTGGCCCAGTGCAGCAAGCGACTGGCCTGCCCCCAGGCGGCGCGCCCGTTGCGGGCCGCCACCGGATCGGCGGCGCGCCATTGCCGCGGCAGCCACCACAGCAGCGCCAGCAGGCCGGCAGCGCCCACCACGCCCATCCCCTGCAGCGCCAGCACCTGCGCACCCTCGCCCGCCGCCGTCGCCGCCGCGAACGTGCCATCCTCAACCGCCAGCCAGATCGACCAGATATTGAAGTACAGCGCGATGGCGGCCAGCGCCTGGCCGAACAGCCGCGCCCAGCGATTGCCAAGGTTGAGCAGCACGGCAATGCCGATGGCAAGCAGGAGATAGGACAATGTCATGCCCGGCTGGTGGCGCAGCCAAGCCTTCGCCACAACCGCCGCCAGTGTCGCGTCCCCGCCGCGGTCAGACAAGAACCAGCCTCCGGCGGCCAGGGTCGCAGACCCTGGACCCGTTCGTTGTTGGGCTGCCCATCCCAACCCGTCAGCCCGGACTTGATCCGGGCTTCGGCTTTCTTCACCATTGATTGCCCGGTAACAAGCGCACGGGGGCGCTCGAGGCAGGGTGGGATTTGAGTAAAGTGTCTGCTGACTTTATTTTCACCGGAATATTGTAAGAATTGTCTGCTCGTCATGTCTGAACTCGAAGATTCGATGACAACCTACCACCAGATCGCTGAGGCTATCGGCCAAGTCTGTTTTTGGTGGACTGCTATCGAAGACCACGTAGCGGATGTTTGCCTCCACGCTGCTGCCTGCATTGAGCATTCCTTATCAGAGAATGCTGGATGGGATATCATGCTTATCATGATGCTTAACCAGTCTGACCGAGAACGCTTCGCGACAGCGAAGGCATTGGTGCACATGATCGGTGATGAAGCAATCTATCGCAAATGCGAAAAAATAATAAACCACATAGATAATGATCTTAGGCCCGAGCGAAATAGTTATGTTCATGGCGCGTGGGACGTGCAAGATGGCAGTATCGTTCGTCGGCGTGTCTCGGTTCGCGTGCTACGTCCCCAATCCCGCAAGACGGAACTAAAGCACTATAACGAAGTGCCATTTAGTGATGTCGATCAGGTTCGCCGCTTCGTTGATCAGTTAGAAACAGCTTATCACGACCTCAGCGACCTTGATGCGGCGATTGCCGGGCATGGAACAACGCCTTGCGGTTAGTTTTGCAGCTAGGGCGACACGAGTTCCCGGGGGTGTTCGAAGGATGCATTTCCTAAATTTCCGATTGCATTTATGTTGCAACTAGTTCGGCAGTGAACGAGAAGCCGAACTCCGGATCAAGTCCGGGGTGACGGGGTAGGAAGGGCCGCCTCAAAACCAACGGGTCCAGGGTCTGCGACCCTGGCCGCCGGAGGCCACTCGTCCTCTTCCTGTGCTCTGTCCTACAGTCCAGCCAATGGGTTAGGCTGCGGCCATGGGCAGAAACGACCAGCACCCGTCCGTCGCAATCCGACAGGGCCGGTGCAGTGAGCGCACGGCAAACCGGCGAAATGCGTCAAAACTGACAAAACTGGCCGCCGGAATTGCTCATGGGGGCTCGGCAGAGGTCGGGGCATGACAAGCGCCTTCGCACCCCGTAAAGCCATGCCCGCCATGACCTACAGCAGCGATTTCCTCCGCCGTCTCGACACGCGCGGTTATATTCACCAGATCACCGATCCGGCGGCGCTGGATGCGGCCGCGTCGAAGGGCGTGATCACGGCCTATGTCACGGCGCCGTCCCTGCACATCGGCAATCTGGTTTCGATCATGATGCTGCGGCATCTGCAGCAGGCGGGGCATCGCCCCATCGTGGTGATGGGTGGCGGCACCACCAAGATCGGTGATCCGTCCGGCAAGGACGAGGCACGGCAGTTGCTGACCGATGATCAGATCAAGGCCAACATGGCCAGCATCCGGCGCATCTTCGAACGTTTCCTGACGTTCGGGGATGGCCCCACCGATGCGGTGATGATCAACAACGATGAATGGCTGTCGCAGTTGATGTACATCCCGTTCCTGCGCGATGTGGGCCGGCATTTCTCGATCAACCGCATGCTCACCTTCGACAGCGTGCGGCTGCGGCTGGAACGGGAACAGCCGCTGAGCTTCCTTGAATTCAACTACATGATTTTCCAGGCCTATGATTATCTGGAACTCAATCGCCGCTTCGGCTGCACGCTGCAGATGGGCGGCAGTGACCAGTGGGGCAATATCGTCAACGGCACCGATCTGATCCGGCGCGTGGACGCCAAGGATGCCTATGGCCTCACGACGCCGCTGATCACGCGGGCCGATGGCGCCAAGATGGGCAAGACCGCCAAGGGCGCGGTGTGGCTGCACGAGGACCAGTTGCCGCATTTCGATTACTGGCAGTTCTGGCGCAACACGCATGATGCCGATGTCGGCAAGTTCCTGCGGCTGTTCACCGATCTGCCGCTGGACGAGATTGCCCGGCTGGAGGCGCTGGAAGGCGCTGGCATCAACGAGGCCAAGGCCGTGCTGGCCACCGAGGCCACCGCGCTGTGCCGGGGCCGGGAGGCGGCGGAAGCCGCAGCCGAAACCGCGCGCACCACCTTTGCCGAAGGCGGCGCCGGCGAGGAGCTGCCGCAGTTCGCCGTTTCAGCGCCCGTCACCATCATCGAGGCTTTGATTGGCCTTGGCTTTGTCGCCTCGAAGAACGAGGCGCGCAAGCTGGTGGCGCAGGGCGGTGCCCGCATC
>JALOSK010000079.1 GCA_025458465.1 Sandarakinorhabdus sp.
GTGAAGGATATCGCGCGCTTTGCCGGCGTGCGCGCCAACCAGCTCACCGGTTATGGCATCGTCGTGGGCCTCACCGGCACGGGCGACCAGAATCTGGAATTCACCATCCAGTCGCTGAAATCGGCCACTGCCCGGCTGGGCGTGCTGCTGCCGCCCGGCGTCAACCCGCAGCTGCGCAACGCGGCTGCCGTGATGGTGACGGCGGAGCTGCCGGCCTTTTCCAAGCCCGGCCAGCGGCTGGACGTGACGGTGGCGGCGCTGGGCCAGGCCAAATCGCTGCGCGGCGGCACCTTGTTGCTGACCGGCCTGCAGGGTGTGGACGGCGAGATTTATGCGCTGGCGCAAGGATCGCTGGCCGTGGGCGGCTTTGGCGCGGAAGGGCGCGACGGCAGCCGCATCGTGGTGGGCACGCCCGCCACCGGGCGCGTGCCGGCCGGCGCCATCGTTGAACGCGCCGTGGCCTCGCCCTTTGCCCAGGGCGGCCCCTTGTTCCTCGATCTCAACGATCCGGATTTCTCGGCAGCGCGCGCAGTGGCCGATGCCATCAACACCCAGGCCGGCGGCGGTGCCAGCGCCGAAGACGGCATTCGCATCCGCATCAGTGCGCCCGATGATCCGGCGGCCCGCATCGCGCTGGCCGCCCGCATCGAGGCGCTGGACGTGGCATTGAGCCCGCCGCCGGCCCGCGTGATCGTGAACGCCCGCACCGGCACGGTGGTGATTTCGGGCGAGGTGCGCATCCTGCCGGCCGCCGTGGCGCACGGCAATCTGACCGTGCGGGTGACGGAAAACCAGCAGGCCAGCCAGCCCGGCCCATTCGGCCGCGGTCAAACGGTGGTGACCGATCAATCCACCGTTGAAGCCAGCGAGGCGCAGAATCGCATGAACCTGTTCGCGCCCGGCGCGAAGCTGAACGACATCGTCGACGCGGTGAACGCGCTGGGCGCTGCGCCCGGCGATCTGGTCGCCATCCTCGAAGCCCTGAAGGCCGCCGGGGCGCTGCGTGCCGAACTGGTGGTGATCTGATGGAACTGAAGCCCACCACCCTCACCCTGAAGGCGCCGGGCCTGCAGCTGAACGCCGGGCCAGACGAGGCGAAGCTCGCCAAACGGGCCGGCCAGGATTTCGAGGCGCTGCTGGTGACGCGGCTGCTGAAATCGGCGCGGGCGGCGAAGCTGGGCGATGATCTGTTGGGCAGCAATGATCAGGTGCGCGACATGATCGACGAACAGCGCGGCCGGGCGATTGCGCAGGCCGCGCCGCTGGGTCTGGCCAGCCTGATCGCGAAAGGCGCCGGCAAATGATGGACCTCCTCGCCCTTGGCCGGTCGGGCGTGCTGGCCTTCCAGACGGCGCTCAATGCCACTGGCGACAATGTCGCCAATGCCGATACGCCGGGCTTCGTGCGTCGCACCGTGCGCCTCGCCACCAGCCCCACCGGGCGCAGTTCGCCTTTCGAGCGCGCCACCCTTTCAGGTGCCGGCGTGATGGTGGGCGGCGTGGGCCGCGCAGTGGATGCCCTGAAAGCCGATGCGGCGCGCGTCGCATCCTCCACCCAATCCCGGTATGAAGCGCGCCTCGACTGGCTGCAGCGGCTGGAATCGCTGGCCACCACCGCCGATGTGGCGGGGCGCGTCGGCGCGTTCTTCGATAGCGCCACCGCGCTGGCGGCGGCACCCACGCAGGTGGCGGCGCGCGTGGCCTTCCTGGCCGCGGCCGATGATGCCGCCAGCGCCTTTGCCGGGCATGGCGCGGATCTGGAACGGCTGGGCGATGATGTGCGCGGCGAAACCGGGCTTTCGGTGCGCCGTGTGAACGATCTTGCCGCGGCGCTGGCGCGGGTGAACGAGCTGCTGCGGCGCGGGCAGGATGGCGATATCGCCGCGCTTGGCCTGCTCGACAATCGCGACAAGCTGCTGAGCGAGCTTTCGGACGAGGTGCGCATCACGGTGGCCGAAGGCCCGCGCGGCGTGGTGACCGTGAAGCTGGGCTTTGGGCCATCGGCCGTCACGCTGGTGCCGCCGGTGGGCAATCCTGAGCGCATCGGGCTTTCGGCTGACGGGCAATCGGTGCTGATCAACCCCGATCACGCGCCGCAGCCGGTGCGGCTGCCTTCGTCTGGGCGCCTTTCCGGGTTGATCGAGGCGGCAGCGCAGATCACCCGCGCCCGAACGGCGCTGGACGCGATGGCCACCGGCTTTGCCGGGCTGGTGAATGATTGGCACGTGCAAGGCATCGATGCGCAGGGTCAGCCCGGCGAGCCGCTGTTCGCCACCACCGCCATCCGCACCACGGTGGGCCGCGCCAATGCCGGCAGCGCGCCCGTTGATGTGGTGCTGGCCGATGGCGCCCTGCCCGATCCATCGGGATACCGGCTGATTGCAGACGGCACCGGCTTCACGCTGGCGCGCGGTGATGGCAGCGCCAGCGTTTCGGGAACAGGGCCCCTGCTGCTGGATGGGCTGACCGTGACGGTGGGCCCCGGCGCCGACGTGGGGGACCAGTGGCTGATGGAGGGCCTGACGGGCGCGCAGGGCCTGATGCTGCGCACGCTGCAGCCGCAGCAGGTCGCCGCCGCCGTGCGCTGGCAGGTGGATGGCCTGCCCACCAATGCCGCCCGAACCTTGCCGATGGTGGTGGATGATGCCACCGCGCTGGCGCTGCCCGGCGGGGACGTGACGCCGCCGCCGTGGCAGATCAGTGTGATTGCCGGCGGCCTTGCCGAAGTGCGCGGGCCCGGCGGCATCCTGCTGGACACCGTGCCCGCTGATGGCAGCCTGATCGAAGGCCCCGGCATCCGGTTCCGTATCCCGGCCGACGCTGCCGAGGGGGACGCCTTCCGCATCGCCCCCACCCCGCCCGGCAGCCAGGACAATGGCAACGCGCTGGAGCTGGGGCGCCTGCGCCTGCAGCCCGGCCCCAACGGCACGCCGGAAGCCGCGCTGGATGCCGATCTTTCCACCATCGGCGCGAGCGTGGCCGACACGCGCCGGCTGGAAGCGGCCGCCGCCGCCCTTAGGCAAGACGCGGTGCGCGCCAATGATGCCGTATCTGCGGTGGACCTGGAAGTTGAAGCCGCCGAGCTCACCCGGCTGCAAGCGGCCTATCGCGCCAATGCGCAGGTGATCGGCGTGGCGCGCGACCTGTTCAACGAGATACTGGGCCTCACGCGATGATCCCGCCACTTTCGTCCCGGCCCGGCCATGATGCCGGCGTGCGCCGCCTCACCAGCCTGTCGCAGCAGCTGGCGCAGGCGCAGGCGCAGATTGCCACCGGCAAGAAACTGCTGAAGCCCGGCGATGCGCCGGTTGCCTTCGCGCGGGTGGCCACGTTGAAACGGGCCGATGCGGTGGCAGAGGCGCAGCGCGGCGCGATGGATGCAGCGCAAGGCAGGCTTTCGGCCAGCGAGGTTGCGCTGGCCGGGATTGCGGACATGGTGATGCGTGCCCGTGAACTGGCACTGGCTGCCGCCAACGAAACGCTGGGGGTGCGTGACCGTGCGGCGATGGCCGCCGAGGTGCGCGAACTGCTGGCCAGCGCGCGCGGCCTTGCCGAAACGGGCCGCCGAGGTGCGCGAACTGCTGGCCAGCGCGCGCGGCCTTGCCGAAACGCGCGGCGCCGATGGTGAGGCGCTGTTTGCCGGCGCCGGTACGCCGCCGGCCTATGCCGACGATGCCGATGGGCTTGCCGCCTGGGCCGGGCTGGGCCGGCCGCCGCAGGTGGCGATCGGTGCGCGGCTGCTGCCCGCCGGCATCACCGGCCCGGAAGCCTTTGGTGTCACCGCGCCCCTCGATCCGCTGGCCCCGCCGGCCGATCCGGCGCTGCCGCCCCCACCCAGGGAGCGCAATCTGTTCGACAGCCTTGATCACCTGGCCGCAACGCTGGACGAAACGCGCCCCGAATTCTTCCGCGCCGGCATCGATGAAGCGCTGGCGGCGCTGGTGGGCCATGGCGATCGGCTGGCCGGCGCGCAGGCGCTGATCGGCACTCGCGCCGCCCGGCTGGAGGCGGAAGATGCGCGGCTGGACACCGCCCAACTGGCGCTGCGCACCGACATATCGGCGCTGGAAGATACCGATCTGGCCGAAGCGGTGGCCCGGCTCGATCGGCTGGGGGTGGTGCTGGAAGCCGCGCAGGCCAGTTTCGCACGGATCAGCCGGCTTTCGCTGTGGGACCAGATTCGATAGCGCCGCCAGCACTTAATCCGCTTTGGTGGCAGCCGTAACCACGATGACACAGGTTTTCGTGGAGCCGGCGGCCGATCATGTTGTCCATTGTTGGTCTTGTCGTGCTGATCGTCATGGTGTTCGGCGGCTTTGCCATCACCGGTGGCAGCCTGGGGCCGGTGCTGCACGCGCTGCCGCATGAATTCCTGATCATCGGCGGTGCCGCTGCGGGTGCCACACTGGTGGCCACCGACATCAAGGGCATCAAGGAGATGGGCGCCGGCCTTGGCCTGGTGGTGAAGGGCCCCAAGTACAAGCGCGCCGATTATGGCGCTGCCATCTTCCTGACGGCCCGTCTGATGCGCCTGTTCCGCAGCGAAGGGCCAACGGCGGTGGAACCGCACATCGAGGATCCGAAATCATCGAGCATCTTCGCCGAATATCCCCAATTCGCCGGCGATCATTTCTTCATCAACCTGGTGACGGACTCGATCCGGCTGCTGGTGGTGTCCACCGGCACACTCTCTCCGCAAGCCGTGGAGGACGTGATCGAAAGCCATATCGACACCCACCATCACGCCGCCCTGAAACCGGTGGAACGCCTGCAAACCATGTCGGACGCGCTGCCGGCGCTGGGTATCGTGGCCGCCGTGCTGGGCGTCATCAAGACGATGGGCAGCATCGATCAGCCGCCGGCCGTGCTGGGCGCGATGGTCGGTTCTGCGCTGGTCGGCACGTTCCTGGGTGTGTTGCTCAGTTATGGCATCGTCGGGCCGCTTTCAGCGCGGCTGAAGGCGGTGATCGACGAGGACAGCGAGATTTACCAGGTGGTGCGCCGGGTGATCGTGGCGACGTTGCGCGGGCAGCCGCAGCCGCTGGTGATCGAGGCCGCGCGCACCGCCATCAGCCCCACCCACCAACCAAGCTTTGCCGAAATCTTCGACGGCATGCGCACGGCCAAGTGATGATGGCGACGTGAAGCACGATCCCGTCATCGAGCCCGAAATCATCTATCGCAAGGTGAAGGGCCACGCCCACGCCCACCACGGCGGCGCGTGGAAGATCGCCTATGCCGATTTCGTCACCGCCATGATGGCCTTCTTCATGCTGCTGTGGATCCTGGGCGCCACCACGGAAGACCAGCGCAAGGGCATCGCCGATTATTTCACGCCCACGGTGATCCAGCTCCAGAACAGCGGCGGTTCCAACGGCCTGTTCGGCGGGCGCAGCGTGGTGGCGCCCGATGGCACGGCGGTGCGCCCGCAAACCACGGGCACCCGCCCCGTGACCTCATCGGGCAGTGATGCGCCCAGCAACAAGCCCGGCGACGCCCGCGGCAAGACCGCCGGCAGCGGCAACCCGAAAGACCAGACACCAGCCGAAGACAAGCGCGCCGCCGACCGCGCGGCCGACGAGGCGCGCATGGCCAGAATGGCACAGGCGCTGCAGGCCCGGCTGGAGGCCGACCCGACGCTGAAGGGGCTGAAGGGCCAGGTGCGCTTCGTGAAGACCCGCGACGGCCTGAGGATCGATATCGTGGAACGCGCCGATTTTGCCATGTTCGCGCTGGGCACATCGGCGCCCACTCGCGATGCCGGCACGCTGGTGCAAACGGTGGCGCGCGCCATCGCCGAAACGCCCAACCGGTTGACCGTGCGCGGCCATACCGATGCGCTGGGGTTCAGCGGCAGGAACGGAACATCGAACTGGAGCCTGTCCAGCGCGCGGGCCGATGCGACGCGGCGCCTGCTGATGGGCGCCGGGATCGATGGCAGCCGCTTCCGCCGCATCGAAGGCGTGGCCGATACCGATCCTTACGTGCAGGACGCGCCGCTGGACCCGCGCAACCGGCGGATCAGCGTGACCTTGCTGTACGAGGATCCGGCCTAGGGCCGCGCCTTATCTTTGCGTGGACGGCACCGGTTCCACGCCGGTGATGCGGCCGTGCACCAGATCATTGTAATCCTGCGCCAGTTGCAGCGTCGTCTCGCCCACCTGGAAGCTCCAGGGGCCGATCTCGGCCAGCGGCGTGACTTCGGCCGCCGAACCGGTGAGGAAGGCTTCCTGGAAGCTGCCCAGTTCTTCCGGCCAGATGGCGCGTTCCACCACCTTGATGCCGCGGCGCTGGGCCAGCGCGATCAGGCTGCGGCGGGTGATGCCATCGAGGAAGCAATCGGGCGTTGGCGTGTGCAGTTCGCCATCCTTCAGGAAGAAGATGTTGGCCCCCGTGGCCTCCGCCACCTGCCCGCGCCAATCGAGCATCAGTGCATCATTGTAGCCGGCAGCTTCTGCAGCGTGCTTTGACAGCGTGCAGATCATGTAGAGGCCGGCGGCCTTGGCCCGTACCGGCGCCGTGTAGGGCGCCGGGCGCCGCCACGGCGCAATGTTCAGCCGTAGGCCCTTCTTCAGCGCTTCCGGCCCGAAATAGGCGCCCCATTCCCAGCAGGCGACGGCCAGATGCGGCTTTGTCTTCTGCGCCGAAACGCCCATCTGCTCACTGCCGCGCCACGCCACCGGGCGCACATAGGCGTTGGTGAGATTGTTGGCGGCCAGCGTCTGGCGGCAGGCCTCGTCAATCTGTTCGACGCTGTAGGGCAGCGGAAAGCCCATCATGGCCGCCGAATCGATCAGCCGCTGCGAGTGGGCCGACAATGCATAGATATGGCCGCCATAGGCCCGCGCGCCTTCGAACACCGACGAGGCATAGTGAAGACCGTGGGTGAGGATATGGACATTCGCCTCGCGCCAGGGCTTGAGTTCACCATCGAACCAGATGAAGCCGTCGCGGTCGTCGAAGGTGGCGTCGATCATGGCAAGCCCGTTCCCGTGCAACAAAGTTGGCGCTCGCCGGCGCTGACTGCAACAAACGAACGGCATTGCCCCCGTTCGCTTGCCGGCTGTTGCGCTGGCTGCTTGTGTTGCCATACGCCTTGTGGCAGATATGTCAACATGACTGTCCCTTCTTCCCGCCCGGCGCCAAGCGTCGCTGCAACGGCCGGCCTGCGGGTCACGCCAGCATCGCCGCTGTTCCTGCGGGAGGACGAGATCAGGCGCGGGATCGAGCTGCTCTATTTCGGCTATTCCTCGATGATCAGGGGCGCCGATGCCATTCTGGAGGCGCAGGGCCTGGGCCGGGCGCATCACCGTGCGCTCTATTTCATCGCGCGTCGGCCGGGCCTGTCGGTGGGCGAACTGATCGGCCTGCTGGGCATCACCAAACAGTCGCTGGGCCGGGTGCTCACCGATCTGAACGGCCGCGCGCTGGTGGAGCAGCAGGTGGGCAAGGTTGATCGCCGCCAGCGCCTGTTGAACCTGACGCCTGCCGGCGCGGCGCTGGAAACCAAATTGTTTGCCGAACTCGAACGGTCGATGGCGCGCGCCTATGGCGAGGCCGGGCAGCATGCGGTGACAGGCTTCTGGGCCGTGCTGATGGGCCTGGTGCCGCCCGACGGCCGCGCCCAGGTGGAAGCATTGCAGGGCTGAGGGGGCAGGCTTAACCCAACTGCCGGGAGCGTTCAGCGGCCGCTGCCACCACCTTTTCCAGCAACGGCGCAAGGGCCGGCATCAGCTCGCCAAGGCCTGCGGCCGTGGTGCCGCCCGGCGATGTGACGCGTTCCCGCAGCGTGGCAGCAGAGCTTGCTGCATCATGGGCAGCCAGTGCGGCAGCGCCAATCACCGTCTGCCGCGCCAGCCGCATCGCCATCGCCGCATCCAGACCATTCGCCTCTCCGGCCTTCGCCAAGGCCTCGATGAAATGGAACACATAGGCCGGGCCGGAACCGGAAATGGCCGTGACGGTATCAAACTGCGCCTCGTCGGACAGCC
Source organism: Sandarakinorhabdus sp. (assembly GCA_025458465.1). Lineage (GTDB taxonomy): Bacteria > Pseudomonadota > Alphaproteobacteria > Sphingomonadales > Sphingomonadaceae > Sandarakinorhabdus. The sequence continues at coordinate 7,991 of JALOSK010000079.1, forward strand.
ACAGGGTTTGCCCAACCGGCTGGAACAGTGCCTCGGCAGCGCCCTGCACCAGATCGCCATCCCTGGTGAACAGCGCCGTCATCCCCTGCCCGACCAGCGCCGGCGTGTTGGGCATGGCGCGCACGATGCCGGCACCGGGGAACAGGCGGGCCAGATCTTCGGTGCGGATGCCGGCCATCACCGAAATCACCAGTGTCATCGGGCCGATGCGCCCGGCCAGCGGCAGCACCGCCGATGCCCACACCTGCGGCTTCACCGCCAGCACCACGATATCGGGCTTGCCGGTTTCGGGCGGGCGCTGCAGCGCCTCCACACCGGGCGGCAGGTTGCGGGCGGCCGGATCGATGACGGCAACCGGACCCAGCCCTTCGGCCAGCCAGCGCCGCAGCAGCGCACCGCCCATGTTGCCACAGCCGATCAACCAGATCGGCGCATCACCCGCCATTGCTGCCCCCTTGGGAAAATGCCGTCAGGCCTCGCCGGCGGTTTCGATCAATGCCGCCGCCAGCGCTTCGGCCGGCGCCTGCCCGGCCAGCAGCACCAGCTGGAAGACCGGATAATAACGCTCATATTCCTCCACCGCGGCTTCGGTGAGGATTTCGGCCTGAGCCGCCGAAAGATCACCGCCATCATCGGCATCGTCATCGGCCAGCAGGCTGGCGTGGCGGAACAGCACGGCGCCATCGGCGGACCACAGCTCGAAATGGCCCATCCACAATTGTTCGTTGATCAGGCCGATGGTTTCATAAACGGCCGCGCGGCGATCATCGGGCACGACCAGATCGGCCTGGGCGATGATCTGCAGAACGCGATCCTCGCTGCGCCACAGCGCACGCAGCTGATAGGTGGCCCAGCCGCCCTTCACCGTGGTGATGATTTCCTCATCACCCAGCCGTTCCGACGCCCAGCCATTGGCATCGAAATATTGTTCGAGCGTGTCGATGGGCGCCGGATCGGCCGCCGGATATTCCATGTCGGGAAAGCTCATGATCGCCCCTCCCTTACAGCCCCCGATACAGGCTGGGCAAGGCCGGCTGATTCGGCAAGAGGCCGCAAGACAGGAAGTTGTGGATATCAGGCCGCCTTGCCTGCCGGCTTCGCTGCCTTGGCCCGCGGCTTGCGCGCCGGTGCCGCAGGTGCAGCAGCGCCGGCCAGCTGGGCCTTCAGCGCCGCCACTTCGGCCTTCAGCTGTTCAACAGCCTCGCGCGCGGCGGCGGCGTTGGCCTTCACCGCATCGAATTCGTCGCGGCTGATCTCGCCGGTGCCGACGAATTCCTTCATGCGTTCGCGCGCGACGTCGGAAAATTCCTTCGTGGCGCCGGCCAGCGTGCCCATCGCGGCAGTGGCCACCTTGGACAGGTCTTCGAAGATCTTGTTGTCGGTCTGCATGTTTTCAAACTCCCATCTGGAGTGCATCGGCGGTGGGATTGAGCACCAGCACGCTGCCATTGATCGCCGTGGCCAGGCACAGCCACAGCACATAAGGGATCATCAACCAGCCGGCCAGCCGGTTGACGCGCCAGAACGCCCATGTGGTGGCCAGCGCCACCACCAGCATGGCAACCACCACGCCCAGCGCGGCGCTGATCATGTGGGCACGGAAGAACAGCGGCGACCACGTCATGTTGAGCAGGAAGCCCGCCGCAAACAGGCCCAGTGCAAGGCCCCGGCCCTTCACGTCGCGCGTGCCCCATACGAAGGCCAGCGCCAGGCCAAGCAGCGTGTAGAGAATGGCCCAGGCAATGCCGAACGCGGCTGGCGGCGGCTGGAACGACGGCAGCGTGAGCGACTGGTACCACGGATTGGCATCGGTGGAGCCGGCAACACGCGCCACGAGGCCGCCGGCAAACAGGATCGCCGGCACTGCCACGATGGCAGCGCGGGCAAAACTGCCGGTATTGAACCAGGGTTCGGGGGCCAGCGACTCAGGCACGTTCATCCCCATGCCTCTAGCGCGCGCCCGCCCGCCGCGCCATCCCGCCGCCGCCGCCGCCAGTGACGCAGCCGGCGATCAGCTCCGGTGCGCGGCGATCAGGAATTCCACATTGCCTTCGGGGCCGGTGATGGGGCTTCTGGTGATGCCCTCAACCCGCCAGCCCTCACCGGTAAGCCAGTCGGCCACGGCCTTGCAGACGCGATCATGCACGGCTTCGTCGCGCACCACGCCGCCCTTGCCCACTTCGGCCCTGCCGGCTTCGAACTGCGGCTTGATCAGCGCCAGCAGGCGCGCATCGGCCTTGGCGAAGCCCATCGGCACCGGCAGCACCTTCATCAGGCTGATGAAACTGGCATCGCAGACGATCAGATCAACCGGCTCCGGAACATGCGCGGCCGTCAGCGCGCGGGCCGACACTTGTTCCAGTACCACCACGCGATCATCCTGCCGCAACTTCCACGCCAGCTGGTTGGTGCCGCTGTCCACCGCATAGACACGCGCCGCCCCGCGACTGAGCAGCACATCGGTGAAACCGCCCGTGGAGCTGCCGACATCGATGGCCACCGCGCCCGCCACGTCCCAGCCAAAGTGCGTCAGGCCATGATCCAGCTTGATGCCGCCGCGCGACACCCACGGGTGATCGCGGCCGCGCACCTCCAGCGGGGCATCATCGGGCAGCGTGTCCCCGGATTTGGCGATCTTGCGATCGGCTGAAAACACCAGCCCGGCCATCACCAGCGCCTGCGCACGGGTACGCGATTCCGCCAGGCCGCGCGCCACCAGCAGTTGATCGACCCGGGTCTTCAAAAGCGCGCGCCCCTGGGCAGCGGCTCGAACGGGCCGAAGCGGCACAGGCCGAATTCGTCGGGGCGAAAATTGTCGCGCACCTCGAACAGATCGTTGGCACAGACGCGGGGGCTGGCCTCGCGGCGGACGAGGATGCGATTGGGTTGCAGCGCCGGGCAGCCATCGGGCAGGCGCGATCGGTGCCAGCGCCCGCCGGCGCGCACCAGCAGCACCCCTTCGTTCCTCACCTTGTAATCCAGCTGGCGGCCGACGATCAGGCAGGTGGCGGCCTTGCCATCGGCCGGGATGCTGGCCGGATCGGCAGTGGCGACAGCCGTGAAGAGAAGCAGGCCAAGCATGGTGGCGAAACCCTGCCACAGACTCTATGAGCGGCCAATGACCCGTTTCGCCTTCTCCATCCACGCCCGCGACGGCAAGGCCCGCACCGGCACCATCCGCATGCGCCGCGGCGAGATCCGCACCCCGGCCTTCATGCCGGTGGGCACCGCCGCCACGGTGAAGGCCCTGCGCACATCCGAAGTGCGCGCTGCCGGGGCCGACATCATCCTGGGCAACACCTATCACCTGATGCTGCGCCCCACGGCCGAGCGCATCCACCGGCTGGGCGGCCTGCACCGCTTCATGGGCTGGGACCGCCCGATCCTCACCGACAGCGGCGGTTACCAGGTGATGAGCCTTTCCGGCCTGACCAGGCGCACCGAAGAGGGCGTCACCTTCGCCAGTCACCTCGACGGCAGCCGGCACCTGATGAGCCCGGAACGTTCGATGGAAATCCAGCGCCTGCTGGGCAGCGACATCGTGATGGCCTTTGATGAACTGGTCGCCCTGCCCGCCCCGCGCGAGGTGGTGCAGGCCGCCATG
>JALOSK010000080.1 GCA_025458465.1 Sandarakinorhabdus sp.
GCGCGCTCCTGACGCATCAGGCCGCCTCCTGCGAGGGAACCTCGCGTGGAGGGGTGGCCGAGCGGTCAATGGCAGCAGACTGTAAATCTGCCGGGTTTCACCCTACGTTGGTTCAAATCCAACCCCCTCCACCACTTCCCCTTTGATTTGGCTGCACCCTGACGCAACCGCGCCGGACTCGCCGTGAAATGGCCCGAGCCGGCCATGCTGCGCCCGGTTCACCCCGCAGACAGTACGATTCAACGCCAAACGGGTAGCAACGCCGCGCCGCCCGTTCCTATCGTGATCGCCCTTGTCCGTTCCAGCCGGGAGATCACCCCATGCGCACACTCATCACCCTTGTCGCGGCCATCGGCCTTGCCGCCCCCACGCTCGCTGCCGTCACGGTTGGCGCCACCGTCAAGGACACCAAGGGCGGCGTCGTCGGCACCGTGGCCAGCGCGTCTGGCGGCAACGTCGTGGTTGATACCGGCAACCACCAGGTCACCATCCCCGAAACCAGCTTCGCCACCACCCCCGACGGCCCGCTGCTGGCCATGACCAGGGCCGAGCTGGACAGCGCCGCCGAAGCGGCGATGGCGGCGGAAAAGGCCAAGCTGGCCAGCGCCATCCAGCCGGGCGCGACCGTGCGCGGAACCCAGGGTGGCGTGATCGGCACGATCAGCAAGCTGGACGGCGATTTCGTCATGGTGAAGGGCGAGGCCGGCGAAGCCCGCATCCCGGCCGCTGGCCTTTCCCTGAAGGCCGATGGCCTGCACTTCGGCATGACCGCCGAGCAGTTCAGCGATGCCGTCAAGGCCAGCACTGCGGCCGACACCGTCAGCGGTTGATCGTCAGCAACCGGGCGCCGCCGCCACGGAAGGGCTGGCGGCGCCGGCCGGTGGCCGCTATGGCGCCCTCATGGGCCGCAGACCACACCCCAAATCCCAGCAGGGCCAGAAAAGTCCCTACCCACGCCTGTATGGCCGACATGCGGTGTTTGCCGCGCTCGACAATCCGGAGCGCATGTTCCGCAAGCTGTGGCTGACGCCGCAGACAGCCAAGACCATCGTCATCCCGCAAGGGCTGCAGGTGCAATATGGCGATGATCATGATCTGGGCCGGCTGTGCCCGACAGATGCGCCCCACCAGGGCTATGTGCTGGAGGTGGAGCCGCTGGAGAATGTCTGGCTGGGCGATATCCTGAAACAGGCCGATGATGGCGACAATCGCCCGATCGTGGTGCTGGATCAGGTGACCGACCCGCACAACGTGGGCGCCATCATGCGATCGGCGCTGGCCTTCAATGCCCGCGCACTGGTGACGCAGGATCGCCACAGCCCGGCCGAATCGGGCGTGCTGGCCCGCAGTGCCAGCGGCGCGCTGGAGCATCTGCCGTGGGTGCGCACGGTCAACCTGGCGCGCGCGCTCGGCGAGATCGGGGAAGCCGGCTTCTGGCGCATCGGCCTCGATGGTGAAGCGAACGACACGCTGGAAGCCGCGCTGGGCAAGTGCCAGCCGGCGCTGGTGCTGGGCAGCGAGGGTGAAGGCCTCAGGCACCTGACGATCGAGAATACCGACCAGATGGCCAAACTGCCGATTTCAGGCGTCGAAAGCCTGAACGTATCGAACGCGGCTGCCGTGGCGCTTTACGCCTGCGCGCGGCGCGGGCTGTAAGGCCCACGCCGCGCGCTTGTTGGCGAACGATCGGCGTCAGAATTCGACGCGGGCGCCGAAGCGGAACACCCGGCCGAACGGGTTGCCGATGAACGGATCGTAGGACGGCTCCAGCCGCGAGGCGGGCGGATCGGCATCGGTGAAATTCTCGATCGAGAATTGCAGCTGCGTCTTCACCGCGGTGAACGGCAGATCATACTGGAAGTGCAGATCGTGCTGGGTGAAGCTTTCCACCACGCGGCCGAAGTTGGTGCCGCCGAAGTTGGTGGGGAAGCACGGATCGATGCCAACGCAGCGATCATCGTCCACACCGCCGACATAGCGTGCCTGATAGCGGGCGTTGAAGCCGCTGATGTTGTAGTTGATCCAGCCCGTCGCACGCAGCGGCGAGATGGTGAGCGGATCGCGGAAATAGTTGGTGAAGCCCTTGGCCTGATAGCCCCGCTGCACCAGCTGGCCACGGAAGATGAAATCATCGAACGTGTAGTCCAGCACAATGCTGGCCTGCACCCCGACGTTCAGATCACCGCCGAACAGGCCGGTTCTGTAGTCAAAGGCAAGATCAACACCGCTGGTGGAGATGTCCGGCCCGTTCACCCAGTCGGTGCGGATGCGGGAGATATCCTGCCCGCGTGTGACACCCTGCACGCAGCCGCCCTGGAAGGTGATCAGGTTGGCGAAGATGCTGCTGCAATTGGCAAGGCCCTGGCCGTTGGTGCCGGGCACCACCGCCGATGCAAGGGCCTGGCCCGGGGTGGTGGTGATCCGGTCAGACACGCGGATGCTCCAGTAATCGGCCGAAACCGTGAAGCCCGAGGTCTTGACGACAGCGCCCACGTTGTAGGTGAAGGCCGTTTCCGGCCCCAGATCGTTGGGGTTGCCGAAAATGTCGACCGAGCGGAAGTTGTTGGCCGCCGCCTGGATGCCCGCCAGCGTGGTGATCTGGTTGTTGGCCACCTGGTTGGCCAGCGGGCCGCGGAAGGTGGTGCCGGCCGAACCGCGCAGCACCAGCCAGTCGGTCGGCTCCCAGCGAACGGTGCCCTTCGGGTTGAAGGTGGAGCCCACCGAGCCGCCATAATCCTCGAAGCGGGCAGCACCGGTGATTTCCAGCCGGGTGGTGATCGGGATCTTCACTTCGGCGAAGATGGCCTTCACCGTCTGCTGCTGACGTTCCGAACGGGTGCCGCCCAGGAAGATGAAGGGCCCCACGCCTTCGATCGGCGTGCCAACGCACGACAGATCGCCTTCACGGAAGCAGGGGTTCACGTTGAGATCGGATTCCGGGTTGATGGGCCGGGTGGACCAGTTGTTGCCGCGATATTGCGCGCCGAACGCATAGGCGATCGGGCCGCCGCCAAGATCCCACGTGGTTTCACCTGAGAAGATGGCATCGAACACCACCTGTTCTTCCACCTGGAAGGTGCCATTCCTGACGTGGACCCAGTTCACCAGGTCAACGCTGTTCTGGTTGCCAGGCACAAAATTGGGATTGTTCAGGCCTTGGATGGAAATCGGCTGCCCGGCGTTCAGGAACGGGTTGAACCATTGGCAGCCATTCTGGCCGGGCTGATTCAGGGCGCGGTTGCAATTCGGGCCGCCAAAGCCGTTCAACGCATCCTGCAGGCGCGAACCGACCATGTCAGGCACGGCGGTGCGGCGTTCCGAACGCCACCAGGTGGCGGCGAACTGGGCACGGAAGCTGTCGGAGAACTCGTGATCGATGGCACCCGACGCGCGATAGGCCTTGTTGTTGGCCTGGCCCCGGCCGGTGCCGCGGTTGGGATCGGCCGGGTTGCCGAGCCAGCCGAAGGGGCGCCACAGCACGCCGGTGATCGCTGTCGGAGTCGCGCCTGCGAGACCGTTTTGTGCCAGGAACGCAGGCACACCAGGGTTCAGCGGGCTGACCGTGAAGGCGTTGGTCGAACCCGACCCACGTGGGCCCTGGGTGGGCGGGAACGATGGCGAATAGCCAAGCGAGTTGAGATCGGTTTGCGAATACTGGAATTCGAGTTGCGCCTTGGTGCGATCCGAAAGGTCGATAACGGCCTGCAGATAGCCCTGATAGCGATCTTCCTCTTCGATGATGTTGTTCCACGGGATGAAACTGAACCGGCAGATCGGCAAGCCGGTGTTGTTCAACCCGGTGGTGTCGTTCACGCCGCCTACGGCAGTACAGCCGGCATTCCCGCCATCCTTCACGAAGTTCACCGGACTGCCGGGCAGGCTGACGTTGAACAGGCCAGGCGTGCCGAGCACCGACCAGCCCGACGGGTTTTCGGCATAGGTGGTGCGGCTGAAATCGCGCGCGAAGTTGGGCAGGGTGGAACGGTGCTGCCAGCCGAAGCCGGCCATCAGGTTCACCTTCCCGAAGGTCTTGCCGGCCAGGATCGAGGCCGTCCAGTTGCCGCGCGAACCCCGGATGGCATCGAAATCGCCCTGCACGACAACGCCGTTCAGATCGCGCCGCGTGGTGAAGTTGGCGACACCGGCGATGGCATCGGAACCATAGGTGGCAGCCGCGCCATCCTTCAGGATTTCGATGTTCTGCAGCGCGAAGATCGGGATGAGGTTGGTATCGGCAAAGCCGTCACCGGGCGCCAGGATGGTGCGGCGGCCGTTGAACAGCACCAGCGTGCGGGTGGGCCCAAGGGCGCGCAGGTTCAGCGAGCCATTGCCCTGGAAGCCCTGGGACGCGGTGGAATACTGGTTCGAATCGCCCAGCGTGGCGCCCACGGACGGCAGTTGCTTGATGAACTCCAGCGGCGAGGTGATGCCCTGCTTGTTCAGGTCATCAGCGGTGAACACGTCGATCGGCATGGCCGCATCTTCACGGGTGCCGCGGATGAAGCTGCCGGTAACGACGATTTCGGCGTCGACAGTATCATCCTGTGCTGCTTGCTGTTCCTGTGCCTGAACAACTGTGGCCGAAGCCAGCGATGCCACCAAGGCCAGCCAAGCCGACCCCTGGCGCAAACCCCTATGGCGCGAACCCATATGAACCATGCCCATCTCTCCCCGCTGTCGTCGTCCAGCCTGTTCCCGGGAGTGGGCCGGCAAGGTTCGCGACAGTCGAGCGAAATATTCACGCGCAATGCCAGATGGTCAAGCGGCAGTTTGGCACAGAAAAATGTGAGATTTTCAGGGCAGTATTGCTGCCAGTTTTGTTGCGGCGCACCCCATACTTTTCAACGGGATCAATAAGCCTCGGTCTCGTAGATGCGGGTGATGTCACCGCCCCATGGGCCATTGTAAAGCGCAAGCAGCCGATCAGCGTTGGTCTGGCCGCTGGCCACGATTTCGCGCAGCGGGTTCAGGAAGCCCTGTTCGGTATCGCCGGCACCATTCAGACGCGCGCGCGCAGCAAGGCCGGCATCGGCGATCTTCAGCACCTCGGTGCCAAGATCCTGCAGCGTGCCGCCATTGGGGCTGGCCGCACCCAGCGCCAGTGCCGGCACCTCGCGACGCAGACGGGCATGATCCTCGGGCGTCCAGTGCTTCACCAGATCCCACGCCGCATCCAGCGCCGTCTGATCATAGAGCAGGCCAACCCACAGCGCCGGCAGCGCGCAGATGCGGTCCCAGCGGCCGCCATCGGCACCGCGCATTTCAAGATAGCCCTTCATGCGGACTTCCGGGAAGGCGGTGGACAGATGGTCCTTCCAGTCACCCACGCGCGGCTTCTCGCCGGGCAGCACCGAAAGCTTGCCGGCCAGGAAATCGCGGAAGCTGAGACCTGCGGCATCGATGTAGCGGCCGTCGCGGTAGACAAAGTACATCGGCACATCGAGCGCGTAATCGGCGTAATGTTCATAGCCGAAGCCATCTTCGAACACGAAGGGCAGGATGCCGGTGCGCGCCGGATCGGTGTCGGTCCAGATGTGGCTGCGGAAGCTCTTGAAGCCGTTGGGCCGTCCTTCGGTGAACGGCGAGTTGGCGAACAGCGCGGTGGCCAGCGGCTGCAGCGCGAGGCTCACGCGGAACTTCTGCGCCATGTCCGCCTCGGATGCGTAATCCAGGTTGGTCTGGATGGTGCAGGTGCGCAGCATCATGTCCAGCCCCAGGCTGCCGACGCGCGGCATGTGGCGCAGCATGATGTCATAACGGCCCTTGGGCATCACCGGCAGGTCGGATCGCGCCTTGTCCGGCCAGAAGCCCAGGCCCAGGAACCCCAGGCCCAGTTCCTCGCCCAGTTCGCGGCATTGTTTCAGATGGCGGTTCGATTCGGCGCAGGTCTGGTGCAGATTTTCCAGCGGCGCGCCCGACAGCTCGAACTGGCCGGCCGGTTCCAGGCTGATGTTGCCGTCCGAACCCTTCAGCGCGATGACCTTTCCGGCTTCCAGGATCGGTTCCCAGCCATAACGGGTCATGCCCATCAACAGGTCGCGGATGCCGCCGGGTTCGTCATAGGACGGGGCACGATGATCGGCGGTGCGAAACACGAATTTCTCATGCTCGGTGCCAATGCGCCAGGCGTCTTTTGGCTTGGCGCCGGCCGCGAACACCTGCACCAGCTGTTCGCGGGTTTCGATGATTGCGTCATCGCCGGCGGAAGTGACCTTGTTGCTCATGCGCCGCGCCTTAGCCCTGTTGCCGGTTGCAGGCAATGAAGCGGGCATGTTGCGGCATGATGGCAGCCCGGGCAAGATATGCGGGGCATATGCCCCCTTGCGGTTTTGTCATGATGCGCCACATGGGGGCGCATGAAATCCCTGCCCGCCCTTGTTCTGCTTTTGCTCAGCCTTGATGCCTGCGGGGTGGAGCAGAGCCAGCCGGCGCCGGCCACAGATCCGGACAAGTGGGGACACCTGCCGCCGGAGGATGAGCCCGAACAGCGCGCCTCCACTGGCGCGGCCCTGCCGGACACAAACAAGCGCGCCTAGCCGCGGCAGGCCCAAAAACCACAGGGTTGCGGGCCGGCCCTGATCTGGCATCCTCCCCGCCTTCCTGGGGAGGAATCACCATGCACGATCTCGTCATCCGCGGCGGCACCATTGTCGATGGCAGCGGCAATCCGCGCTTCACCGGCGATATCGCCATCGATCAGGGCCGCATCACCGCCGTTGGGCAGGTGAGCGCACCGGCGCGCGAGGAGATCGACGCCAGCGGCCTGATCGTCACGCCGGGCTTTGTCGATATCCACACCCATTATGACGGGCAGGCGACCTGGGATTCGGAAATGGCGCCATCGTCGTGGCATGGCGTCACCACCGTGGTGATGGGCAATTGCGGGGTGGGCTTCGCGCCGGCCGCGCCCGATCGCCACCAGTGGCTGATCGGCCTGATGGAAGGCGTGGAAGACATCCCCGGCACCGCGCTGGCCGAAGGCATGACGTGGGACTGGGAGACATTTCCCGAATATCTCGACGCGCTCGAACGGCGGGCGCGCACCGTCGATGTTGCCACCCACGTGCCGCACGGCGCCGTGCGCGCCTATGTGATGGGCGAACGCGGGGCAAGGAACGAGACGCCCACCGCAGACGACATCGCGAAGATGGCCCAAATCGTTGCCGAAGGCGTCAAGGCCGGCGCGCTGGGCTTCTCGACCAGCCGCACCATCCTGCACAAGAGCATCGACGGCGAACTGGTGCCCGGCACCACGGCCGAGAAGGACGAGCTGATCGCCATCGGCCGCGCCATGGGCAAGGTGGGCCACGGCGTGTTCGAAATGGCCAGCGATTTGAAGCGCGAGTGGGACGAATTCGGCTGGATGGCCGAGATGAGCCGCGAGACCGGCCTGCCGGTCACCTTCGCCATGCTGCAATCCATCGCCAAGGAATTGCCCTGGGACGAACAGATGAGCGAGACGGCGCGCGCCAATGCGACAGGCGCCAACATCGTCGCGCAGATCGCCATCCGCGGCAACGGCGTGCTGATGGCGTGGCGCGGCACCGTGCACCCGTTCAAATTCCGCCCCAGCTGGCAGGCGATCGAAGCGCTGCCGTGGGACGAACAATGGCGGCATCTGCAAGACCCGGCGTTCAAGGCCAAGCTGCTGGCGGAAGACAATGTCTGGCCCGAATCCGATGTGCTGCCGCTGTTGATGGCGGTCGCGCTGGGCTGGCAGCTGCAATATGAAATGGGCGACGGCTTCAACTATGAACCGACGCAGGCTGAAACCATCCATGCCATGGCGGCGGCTGCCGGCAAGGACCCTGCCGCCTATGCCTACGACCTGCTGTGCAGCAACGACGGCAGCGGCTTCATCTATTTCCCCATCCTCAACTATGCCGATGGCAACCTGGATTTCGTCAAGGGCCTGCTGGAACGGGACGACACGGTGATCTCCCTGTCGGACGGTGGCGCGCATTGCGGCACCATCTGCGA
>JALOSK010000081.1 GCA_025458465.1 Sandarakinorhabdus sp.
GGCACCGGGATGCTGTACATCCCGCGCACCGTGCTGGCCATCGCGACCATCGGGTTGACCAGCCCGAACGCGCCATAGCTGTGGCCGCCGGGCCCCTTGAAGGCGACGCGATAACGGCGCGAACCAACCGCGCCATTGGTGATGCGGCCCACCGTGCTACCATCGAAGCTGATGAAATCGCCGACGCGCGCCTTCAGCGGTGAGGCGGAGAACAGGTGGCGCACGCCGCGCAGATCGCCCTGGCCTTCCTCGCCAACGTTGGCGACGAAGATGATGTCCCGTGCGGGCACGATCTTGCCGGCGTCCATGGCGCGCACGAAGGCCAGCAGCGCGGCCAGCGTGACGGTGGTGTCCCCGATGCCGGGCGCGTGCAGCGTGTCGCCCTCGCGGCGCACCTTGATGGGCACATCGGGCGGGAACACGGTGTCGAGATGCGCGGCAACCATCAGCGCCTTGGCGGCGCGGTCCTTGCCGGGGCGGGTGCCGATCACGTTGCCCACGGCGTCGATGTGGACATTTTCCAGCCCCAGCGCCTTGAACTTCTCGGCCATCCGCGCGGCGCGGGCGGCTTCCTTGAAGGGCGGGGCGGGGATTTCGGTCAGCTCGATCACCTCGGCCACGGTGGTCTCGTAATCCGCGGCGATCTTCGCATGGGCGGCCTTGAGGGCAGCGGACTGGGCAAGGGCCGGGGCGGCGGTGGCAAGAGCCAGCGTGAGGATGAGCGTGCGCATGGCAGGCTTCTGGCACGGCGGTTGCCGTTTGCGCAACTGGTGCTTGCGGCCGGGCGGCGGCTTGCCTAATGTTCCATTTCTGTTCTTGAGGGGCGAAGATGGCAAAGGGCAAGACGCGCTATGTGTGCCAGGCCTGCGGCGCGGTGGCGGCGCGCTGGGCCGGGCAATGCGCCGAGTGCAAGGAATGGAACACGCTGGCCGAAGAGGCCGCGCCGGTTTTCACGCCCTTTGCCGCCAAGCAGTCGCTGCAATCGGGTGGCCGCCGCATCGCCATGGAAAGCCTGGCCGATGACGTGGCGCTGCCAGCGCGGCTGTCGACCGGCATCAACGAACTGGATCGCGCGCTGGGCGGCGGGCTGGTGCCGGGGTCGGTCACGCTGATCGGTGGTGACCCCGGCATCGGCAAGTCCACCTTGCTGTTGCAGGCGGCCGGGCGGATGGCGCGAACCGGTGCCAAGGTCGCCTATGTCTCGGGCGAGGAAGCCGCCGACCAGGTGCGCCTGCGCGCCCGCCGGCTGGGCCTGGCCAAGGCTGATGTGGCGCTGGCGGCCGAAACCAATGTGCGGGATATCCTCACCACGCTGGGCAGCCAGTCGGCGCCGCCCGGGCTGCTGGTGATCGATTCGATCCAGACCATGCATTCGGACACGCTGGAAGGCGCGCCGGGCACAGTGAGCCAGGTGCGGGCATCGGCACAGGAACTGATCCGTTTTGCCAAGCTGTCGGGATCGGCGCTGATTCTGGTGGGCCATGTCACGAAGGACGGCCAGTTGGCGGGCCCGCGCGTGCTGGAGCACATGGTGGACACCGTGCTCTATTTCGAAGGTGAACGCAGCCACCAGTATCGCATCCTGCGCGCCGTGAAGAACCGCTTTGGCGGCACCGACGAGATCGGCGTGTTCGCCATGGGCAGCGATGGCCTGGAAGAAGTGGCCAACCCGTCCAGCCTGTTCCTGACCAACCGGGCCGAAGGCGCCAGCGTCACGGGCGCGGTGGTGTTTCCGGCGCTGGAAGGCACGCGGCCGGTGCTGTGCGAGATCCAGGCACTGGTGGTGCGGGTGCCATCGGGCGCCACGCCGCGCCGCGCCGTGGTGGGCTGGGATTCGGGCCGGCTGGCCATGCTGCTGGCGGTGCTGGAGGCGCGCTGCGGCCTCGCCTTTGGTGGGCATGAAGTCTATCTCAACGTGGCCGGCGGCCTCAGGATTGCCGATCCGGCGGCCGATCTGGCCGTCGCCTGCGCGCTGGTCTCCGCGCTGACCGATCGGCCGTTGCCGGGCGATGCGGTGGCGTTCGGGGAGGTTGCGCTTTCGGGCGAATTGCGGGCCGCAGGATTGGCCAGCCTGCGCCTGAAGGAAGCCGCCAAGCTGGGCTTTGGCCGTGCGTTCGTGCCGGAGGGCACAACGGGCGGCGGCGCCATGCGGGTGGCGGGCTTCCGCACGCTGAATGCGCTGGTCGATCATCTCGGCCGGCCCGAATGAGGCCTGATTGAGACTGGCAACACAGCGCGGTTCCGGCTAGGCGGTTGGCCATGGAGTTTCTTGCCGATCTCGCCGCGTTCGACTGGCTGGTGCTGCTGATCGTTGGCGTCACGGCGATCCTTGGCCTGATGCGCGGCTTCATTGCCGAAGTGGCCAGCCTGGCCGCCTGGGTGGCCGGTTTCGTCGCGGTGCGCTTTTTCCACACGCCGGCGCGCGCGGCCTTCGAAGAGGCGGGCGGCGGCGAAATGCTGTCCGCCATCGCCGCGGTGCTGGTGCCCTTCCTGCTTGCGCTGCTGGGCGTGAAGCTGATCGGCGCGCTGCTGTCGAAAACCGCGAAGGACAGCATTGTCGGCCCGTTCGACCGGCTGCTGGGCCTGGGCTTCGGGTTGGTGAAGGGCGTGCTGGCCGCAGGCCTGCTGTTCCTGATCATCACCGTGGCGCTGAAACTGGTGCCGGGCGAGGGGGAACGGCCGCAATGGCTGGCCGAAGCCAGGACCCGGCCGACGCTGGCGCTGGTGGCCAGTGCCATGGTGGGATATGTGGGCGAACTGTGGCGCGAGGAAGTGGGCGACGCGCTGGGCGCGGATCCGCATTCGGGCCTGCCCGGCCTGGGTGGTGACGAACCGCCGGCCGACGGCTATGCCCCCGGTGATCGCCGCTCGCTCGACAAGCTGCTGGACGAGCAGGAACAGAAAACCCCATCGACCCCGATATGACCATCCGCCTCTACAACACCGCCTCCCGCACCAAGCAGGATTTCGTGCCGATCAATCCGGATCGGATCACCCTCTATGTCTGCGGCCCCACGGTTTATGGCCGTGCCCACATCGGCAATTTCCGCCCCGCCGTGGTGTTCGATGTGCTGCAGCGCCTGCTGCGCCACGCCTATGGGCCTGACAAGCTGGTCTATGCCCGCAACATCACCGACATCGATGACAAGATCATCGACAAGGCGCGGGCCGAGGGCGTGCCCATCGACACGATCACCGAACGTTATGAGGCGCTTTATCTGGAAGACGCCGCCACCCTTGGTGTCGAGCGCCCCGATCTGCACCCGCACGCCACCACTTCCATCCCGGCGATGGTGGCGATGATCGCCACCCTGATCGACAAGGGCCATGCCTATGCGGCGCAGGGCCATGTGCTGTTCGATGTCGCCAGCCATGGTGATTATGGCAGCCTGTTGCGCCGCCCGCTTGACGAGATGATCGCTGGCGCGCGCGTGGAAGTGGCGCCCTACAAGAAGAATCCGGCCGATTTCGTGCTGTGGAAGCCATCGGCCAAGGATCAGCCGGGCTGGCCCAGCCCGTGGGGGCGCGGCCGGCCGGGCTGGCACATCGAATGTTCCGCGATGATTGCCGAAAGCCTGGGGCAGACGATCGACATCCATGGCGGCGGCATCGATCTCACCTTCCCGCATCACGAGAACGAGTGCGCGCAAAGCGCCTGCGCCCATGATGGCGCGCGACTCGCCAATGTCTGGATGCACAATGGCTTCCTGAATTTTGGCGGCGGGGAGAAGATGTCCAAGTCGCTGGGCAACGTGCAGAGCGTCGGCGATCTGACGGACGCGGGCTGGACCGGTGACGAGCTGCGCCTGGCGCTGCTTTCGGCCCATTATCGCCAGCCGCTGACCTGGGATGAGGCGCTGCTGCTGCAGATGCGCGCGCGTCTTGAAAAATGGCTGCGCAAGCTGGGGGACGTGCCGCGCGGCCTGCGCCCGCCGCCGCCCGGCGCCGTGGTCGATGCGCTGTCGGACGATCTCAACACGCCGGCAGCGCTCGCCGCCATCGCCGGGGTGGAGGGTGACCGCGAGGCCTTGCTGGGTGCGCTGGCGTTTCTGGGCTTGCCGTCGCTTTCGTCCGAACGCAGCCGCAGCGCCGCCGATGCGCGTGGCGGCGATGATGCCGACAGCGCCCGCATCGATGCGCTGGTGGCGCAGCGCACGGCCGCCCGCAAGGCCAGGGACTGGGCCGAATCCGATCGCATCCGCGATGCGCTCGCCGCTGAAGGCGTGCTGCTGGAAGACGGGCCGGGCGGCACCCTCTGGCGTCGCGGCTGAAACCGGCCGGGCGGCGTTTTCGCCGCTATCCAGCCCGGCCTGCAACCGATTAGAGTGCCGGCCATGAGTGAAGCGCTGTATTCCGCCGCGATCCTGCGCCTGAAGCTGGCGGGAGAGGCGGCCAATCGCCTCCCGGCGCCCGATGGCAGCGCCACCTGCGTTTCGCCGGTGTGCGGCAGCAAGGTGATCGCCGACGTGGCGCGGGACGGGCAGGGCCGCATCACGGCGCTGGCGCTGGACGCGTCGCGCGCCTGCACGCTGGGCCAGGCGTCTGCGGCCGTGGTGGCGGAACGGGTGGTGGGGCTGGATGCCGCCGCCCTCGCTGGGCTGCGCGGCGCGCTGGCCGATTTCCTCGCGATGCGCATCGATGAGGCGCCGGCCGGCTGGGAGGCCTTTGCCCCGGCCCGCCCGCACCGCGCCCGCCACCCATCCATCCTGCTGGCCGTGGATGCCGTGCTGGCGGCGCTGGCTGCGGCCGGCCAGGCGGCAGCGTGAACGGCCACACGCCCGAACTGCTGCGCGAAACGGTGGTGTTTCTGGGCGCCGCCGTGCTGCTGGTGCCGTTGTTCATCCGGTTCCGGCTGGGCGCCGTGCTGGGTTATCTGGCGGCCGGCATCCTGATCGGGCCAGCGGCGCTGGGGCTGATTCCGGATGCCGGATCGGTGCTGGAATTCGCCGAGTTCGGCATCGTGCTGCTGCTGTTCGTGATCGGACTGGAATTGCAGCCATCGCGGCTGTGGGCATTGCGGCGCGACATCTTCGGGCTGGGCGCTGCGCAGGTGATATTGTGCGGGCTGGCGATCACCGGCCTGCTGCTGACGCTCACCGGCTTCACCTGGGAGGCCGCGCTGGTGGTCGGGCTGCCGCTTGGCCTGTCGTCAACGGCGCTGGTGATGCAGTTGCTGAACGAGCGGGGGCAGACCGCCACCCCGTTCGGGGAGCGCAGCTTTTCCATCCTGCTGTTCCAGGATCTGGCCATCGTGCCGATGCTCACCGTGGTGGCGGCGCTGTCGCGCGCGCCGGTGGCCGATCCCGATCCCGGCTGGCTGATCGCGGCCAAGACGGTGGGTGCGCTGGCCTTCCTGGTGGCGGTGGGGCGCTGGGTGCTGCCGCGCCTGTTCCGCGCCATCTCCACGCTGGGCGCGCGGGAGGCGTTCGTGGCGGCCGCACTGCTGAGCGTGCTGGGCAGCGCGCTGCTGATGGCCAGCCTTGGCCTTTCGATGGCGCTGGGCGCTTTCGTGGCCGGCGTGATGCTGGCCGAATCGCCCTATCGCCATGCGCTGGAGACCGACATCGAGCCATTCAGGGGCCTGATGCTGGGCCTGTTCTTCATCGCGGTGGGCATGACGCTGAACCTGGGCGTGGTGCTGGCGCGCTGGCCGGAACTGATCGCGCTGGTGATCGGGCTGCTGGTGGTGAAAACCGGCGTGATCGCCGTGCTGGCCCGCGCCTTTGGCTGTGATTGGCGGCGGGCGCTGGAAATGGGTGTGCTGCTGGCGCAGGGTGGCGAATTCGGCTTCGTGCTGTTTGCCGAGGCTGAACGCGGCCTGCTGATCACGCAAAATGCGGCGCAACTGTTCGGCGCGGTGGTCACCTGTTCGATGGCGCTCACCCCGCTGCTGGTGCCGCTGGCAACGCGGCTGCTGCGCCCGAAGGCCGGCGCCGCCGAAACCCGCGCCGGGCCCGAAGGCGCTGCCAGCCCGGATCCCGAACAGCGCCGCGTCGTATTGGTGGGCGCCGGGCGCATGGGGCAGGTGGTGGCGCAGATGCTGCGCGCGCGCGGCCTGGCGGTGACCGCCATCGATCTTGATCCGGAACTGATCGATCTGACGGCGCGGTTCGGCAACACCGTGTTCTGGGGTGACGGCACAAGGCTGGACATCCTGCGCAGCGCCGGGATCGATACGGCGCACGCGCTGGTGTTCGCGATGGATGGCGCCTGGAACGCGCAGGCCGTGCTGGCGCCAATTCGCCAGCAATGGCCCGATCTGCCGATCATCGCCCGCGCCTATGATCGCAGCCACCTGATCGCCCTGCGGCAGGCCGGGCTTGATCAGGTGGTGCGCGAAACCTTCGAAAGCGGCGTGATGCTGGGCCGCGAGGCGCTGGTGGCGCTGGGCACGCCCGCCACGATGATCAGCGCCATCGAGGACGAATATCGCCGCCGCGACGCCGAACGCCTGGCCCTGCAACTGGTGAGCGGCGACATCATGTCCGGCGCCGACAGCATCATCCGCGGCCCGCTGGATCTTGATCCGTCGTCGCTGGGGGAAATCCCGCCGGCGTGAACGGCACGAACGGCGTGGCGGATGGCGCCATTGCCGGCGTCGCATTCACCGGCCATGGCTGGGCGATGGATTTTGCCGTGATTGCCCTGGTTGCCGCGCTTGCCTCGGCGTTGACGCTCTATTCGGGTTTCGGGCTCGGCACGATGCTTTTGCCGGCCTTTTCCCTGTTCTTCCCGGCACCCATCGCCGTGGCAGCCACCGGCGCCGTCCATCTGCTCAACAATCTGTTCAAGGGCAGCCTGCTGTGGCGGCGCGCCGATTGGCCCACTGTGCTGCGCTTTGCCGTGCCCGCGATCCCGGCCGCCATCGCCGGCGCCTGGCTTCTGGCCCTGCTGGGGGACACGCCGCGCCTGTTCGCGTGGCCCGCCTTCGGGCGGCAGTTCGGCCCCACCGGCGCCGGCCTCACCATCGGCCTGTTGCTGATCCTGTTCGCCGCGCTGGAATTGCAGACGTGGTTCCAGAGGCTGGCGGCACCCCCGCGATTGATGTGGCTGGGCGGATTGCTCACCGGTTTCTTCGGTGGCCTCACCGGGCACCAGGGCGCCTTGCGTTCGATGTTCCTGCTGCGGGCGTCGTTGCCGGCTGACCGTTTGGTGGCCACTGGCGCCATGATCGCCATACTGGTCGATCTGGCCCGGTTGTCGACCTATGCCGCCACCTTCACCGCCAGTGGCGTCATGCTGGCCGGCCGGCAGGGCGCGCTGGTGCTGGTGGGCACGCTGGCGGCCTTTGCCGGCGCCCATGCCGCCACCCGCCATCTCGACAAGTTGACCATCGGCGCCGTCCGCAGCGCGGTGGCCGCGCTGATGTTCGTGATCGGGGCTGCGATGGTCGCCGGCCTCATCGGCTGAGCGCGGCCATTGCGGCACATTCAGATGCCGGCATACCATTCATAGCCACGATCCGGCCAGTAACCGCCCTTGCCGCTGCCGAAGGGGGCCAGGCTGTCGGCCACCACGATCTTCATCAGATATTTGGCCTGCTTGTAGCCGATCTGGCGTTCGACCCGAAGCCGCAAGGGCGCGCCGTGGCCGGCATCCAGTGGCGTGCCGTTCAGGCTGTGCGCCAGGATGGTCTGCGGGTGGAAGGCGTCGACGAGGTCGATGCTCTCGTAATAGCGGCTCTTCGATTGCAGCCCGCCCTTTTCGGGTTCGCCGCCATAATCATCGGCGCACAGGAACACGATGTAGCGCGCGCCGTCGCGCAAGCCCGCGGCCTTCAGAACGGTGGCCAGTTGCGGCCCGGTCCACTGGCCGATGGCGCTCCAGCCTTCCACACAATCGTGGCGGGTGATCTGGCTGCGCTGCGGCAGGCGCTGCAAATCGGCGAGGCTGAGTGACAGTTCACGCTGCACCAGTCCCGTTACGCCCAGCCGCCAGCCGGCGAAGCCCGTGGCCTCCAGCGCCTGCCATTCGAGGTT
>JALOSK010000082.1 GCA_025458465.1 Sandarakinorhabdus sp.
GACGACATGATCGCGCGCGGCACCACACTGGCAAGCGCAGACCTTGGCAGCGAGGTGGATTATGCCGATGGCCTGTTCCGGGCACGCGGCAGCAACGCCACGCTGTCGTGGGCGGAACTGGCCACACGCCACCCCGGCGCGCTGGATGGCCGCAGCCGCTATCAGACGAAGGAAAACAAGCCGGCGCCCACCTTCCCCAACGGCTGTCACATCGCCGAGGTGGAGCTTGATCCCGATACCGGCGTGATCGCGGTGACCCGCTATGCGCTGGTCGATGATTTTGGCGTGCTGGTGAACCCGATGCTGGTGGAAGGCCAGATCCACGGCGGCATCGCGCAGGGACTTGGCCAGGCGGTGATCGAGAATATCGTCTATGATGATGCCGGCCAGCTGATCACCGGCAGCTTCATGGACTATGGCATCCCGCGCGCCGACATGATGCCGCCGGCGGTGATCTTCGAAACGCTGAACACGCCTTCGCCCACCAACCCGCTGGGCGTGAAAGGCTGCGGCGAGGCCGGCACCATCGGTGCCATGCCGTCGGTGATGAATGCCATCATCGATGCGCTGGGCGGGCAGCAGCTGGAAATGCCGGCCACGCCGGAAAAACTGTGGCGGCTGGCCCAGCAGGTGAAGCCCGCCCGCGCCGCCTGAAGGACCGATAAAGGAAGGCCGCCGCGCCTGCCCGGCACGGCGGCCTTCCGCTGGTTTCGCGCTGCGGCGTCACCCCCCGGAGGATGGGTGGGAGACGGGGAGCAGCCGCCGGAACGCGATCCAACGCCTTAAGTCTGTGGGGGAATGAGGGTGGCCGCCTTGATCGGCTCTTGAGGACAAAGCAGATCAGCCGCAGCCATCACCAAAACGCAACATACATGATGGCAACAAATCGGCTCTTGGTTGATCATGTGCTGCAAGCCTCTCTTGGAAAAGGATTTTCGGCCAGATTAAACTCTGTTCAACCCCGATTGTCGATCAATGGGAGAGCAGGATCGGCACCGGCGCATCGGCCAGCAGGCCGCGCGTGACGCCACCAAACAACATCTGGCGCAACCGGCTGTGGCCATAGGCGCCCTGCACGATCCAGGCAGTCTGGCGTTCGGCGGCAACGCTGCGGATCACCTGTTCGATGCTGGCACCGCCCGGATCGCGTTCCACCACGTCGGCGTGCACATCGTGGCGCGACAGGAAGGCGGCGGCAGCCCGCGCCGTGTACGGGCTGTCCTTCTCCGAAACGGTGAGCAGGGTCACCGCGCTGGCCAGCTTGAGCATCGGCAGCGCACGCTTCATGGCGTTGGCAGCTTCCTGCCCGCCGTCCCAGCAGATCAGCGCCGGGCCGGCGACATTGAGGCCGCGGGCGCCCGGCGGCACCGCCAGCACCGGCGCCGGCGAGCGGATGGCGACATCGCCAGTGATGCCCATCGCCAGCTGCGCCTGCCGCACGAACGGCCCGGCGCTCATCACCACCACGTCGGCAAGGCGGGCATGCTCCACCAGCCTGTCGGCGCTGTCACCGTCGGCCGATTGCCATTCCCAGCTCACGCCTTCACGGGCCAGCAGGGCTTCCGCCTTGGTGCGTTCCTCCCGGCGCTTGGCCTCCACGGCATCGATCAGCGTGGTCACCGGAAAGGCACCCATCGCCGGATCGCCCAGCGCATAGGCGGCATAGGGCATCACCGCCACGCACACGATATGGCCACCACAGGCACGGGCCAGATCGAAAGCCGCGTTGAGCCGCGCCTCCTGCCCTTCATCCCCTTCGATGTGCACAAGAATCGTCTTCATCGCTCTGTCTCCCTTCAGATCAGGTCTTCGGCGGCTTCGGCCAGGGCGTCGGGGTCCTGGATCACCACCCGGCGGCCGCCCGGCAGGCCGATCACGCCGGCCTGCTTCAACTTCGACATCTGCCGGCTCACGGTCTCGATGGTCAGGCCCAGCAGATCGGCCATCTCGCCGCGGCTCAGCGGCAGATCGATGGCCGCAATCGTCTCGCCATCGCCCGCGCCGCTGCGCTGCGCCGTTTCCACCAGAAAGCCCGCCACCCGGGCCAGCGCCGTGGCACGTGCCAGGCTGCCCAGCCGCGCACGGGCACGCGCCAGTTCCGCCATGGTCCGGGCCAGCAGTGCATGTTCCATCGCCGGATTGTCGGTCAGCACCCGTTCCATCACCCTGGCCGGAAACTGGCACAGCGTCACCGGTGTCAGCGCCACGATGTCGTGCCCGGCCTCGGCCGGCCCCAGGAAGGGCGCGCCCACGAAATCGCCGGGCCACAACAGGCCCACGATCACCTCCTGCCCGGCCGGGTTGGTCTGGCAGATCTTCATCAGGCCGCGCTGGATGTTGGCACAGGGCATCGCCATATCGCCTGCACGCACCAGCGTTTCGCCGCGCGCCAGCCGACGATGCGTGCCGTGGCCGGCAAGGCCCAGCAGATCGGCATCCGGCAACGCGGCGCACAGGGCCGTGCCCCGCACCGCGCACTGACGACAGCTTTGTTCGAACACCATCCGTCTCTCCCGCCCGCCATTTTGGCGATACGGGCGCGCAGCGGAATCGGGGACGTTACCTAGGCAGGATCAACCAGCCGATTTGGCCTTCAGGGCAATGGCCAATCCCACCAGCGCCAGTGCCACGCCGCCAACCGCCGTCGCCGTCCATTGGAAGCCTTCCAGCAGCGTGGAGATGGCCAGCGCCACCACTGGCACCACCACGCCGTTCCACGCCGCAGCGCCAGCACCGACGATGCGGATCAGCCGATAATAGAGGCTGAACGCCACCGCCGATGCGGCGATGCCCAGATAGGCCAGACCGGCCAGATAGCCCGGTGCCAGGCTGATGACCGGTGGGCCGGCCACCGTCCACGCCACCGCGGCATCGATCAGCGCGCCCCACGCCATCGCCCAGGCCAGCCCCGGCGCCAGCGGCATCGCCCGCCCGGTGGCGCTGGCCTGCATGACATTGGCGATGCTGGCCGAAATCACGCCGCCAAACGCCAACGCGAGGCCCAAACCGACATTGCCGCTCGCCGGCGACGCCAGATCCGGCGCGAACAGCAGCGCCACGCCGGCGAGCCCGATCAGGCTGCCCACCACGAACCGCGCCGTCACCCGTGCGCCAAGAAACAGCACTGATAGCGCCGTGTTCGTCACCAGCAGGAAGGCAAAGGTGAGGCTGACAAGGCCCGAGGCCAGATATTGTTCAGACCGGTAGACCAGATTGAAATTGAGCACGAACTGGCTGACCGCGACGGCCAGCGCAAAGCCATGCTGGCGCAGCGACAGCCGCAGCGATTCCCTGCGCACCACGCACAGCCCGAACATCACCGCCGCCGCCAGCGCGAACCGCCAGGTGACGGACCAACTGGCCGGCACCTCGCCCAGCTGGGTGCGGATCACGAACCAGGTGCTGCCCCAGATGAAGGTGCAGGCAATGAAGGCAAACCACGCCTCTCCGGTGAAGCGGCCGGTGGCAACAGCGCTGGGCGCGGTGGGCGCGGTCACCCGTGCTGCGCCAGCGCGGCAGCCAGCCGGTCGATGGCGGCGGGTGGCGTGTCCCAGCTGACAACGAAGCGCGCCTCGTTCGATCCGGCATCACCCCAGTCATAGAAATGGAAGCCCTGTTCGCGCAGCCGTTCCGGTTCGCCGGGGGCAAGCTGCACGAACAGTTCGTTGGCTTCCACCGGATGCAGCAGGCGCTGTGCCGCGGCGTCTGCCAGACGCGCCGCGCCGGCATTGGCGGCAGCCGCATTGCGCAGCCACACCCCATCTTCCACCATGGCGATGATCTGCGCGGCGTTGAAACGGCCCTTCGATGGCATCTGCCCGGCCCGCTTGCGCCGCCAGCGCAGTTGATCGGCCAGCGCCACATCGAACAGCACGATGGCCTCTGCCGAAAGCCCGCCATTCTTGATGCAACCAAAGCTGAGCGCATCGATCCCGGCCACCAGATCGGCCGGCGCGCAGCCCAGATGCGCCACCGCATTGGCAAAGCGGGCGCCGTCCATGTGCACGCGCCAGCCCCGGCTGCGCGCGTGGGCCACCAGCGCAGAAACCTCCGCCGGGGTGTAGACAGTGCCGCATTCCGTCGCCTGGGTGATCGACAGCGTCGCCAGCTGCACCTGGTGCACATCGCCGCGATGGCTGGCCAGCGCCGCGTCGATGCCCGCCGGCGTCAGCTTGCCATGCGCGCCGGGGCACAGCAGCAGCTTGGCACCACCAGTGAAGAATTCCGGCGCGCCACATTCATCCACCTGGATATGGGCTTCGGTGTGGCATGCCACTGCCCCCCACGGCGGCACCATGCAGGCCAGCGCCAGTGCATTGGCGGCCGTGCCGGTGGCCACCGGCAACACCACGCATTCACGGCCGAACAGCGCGCCGAACAGTCCGTCCAGCTGGCGCGACCAATCATCCCCGTCATATCCGGCGGCCTGCGCCGGAGCGGCGGCCGCCAGTGCCGCCAGCACTTCAGGGCACGGAGCGGCGGCATTGTCAGACAGGAAGAAGGCGGGCGTGTTCATGCTGTCCGCGATAGCCAGCACATCGGCGGGCCGCAAGCTGGTGAAACCGCCGCAGCCGGACAGGCAAACGGCGGCGCCCCTGGGGACGCCGCCGTCTGATGGATCAATGACCGGTTGGAACCGCTCAGAACGCGAAGCTGAGCGTGGCGCGGCCGGCGTGATCGCTGTTCTTGCGGCCGATCAGGCCCGAATAGCCCACGTTGATGCGGGCGCGATCCGACAGGTTGAAGCCAAGATCGGCCTGCAGCAGCGCGGCATCGGGATCGAGCGAGACCGAACGGATCAGCGCCGTCTGGCCCACGGCCGGGATGCCGAGCGCGGTGACCGCCTCACGCGAGCCCGAGGTGCGCTGCCAGGCGGCGCTGGCATTCAGCGAGACCTTGCCATCGGCAAAGCTGCTGCCGGCACGCAGACCGACGTTGGTCACGGCGATGTCATGCGTCTGCTTCGCTGCCTGCAGGGCCGCGATGCCGCCCGTTTCGTTGAGCGCGCCCATGTCGGCCTGCACATAGGTCAGGCGGGCGAAAGGCTCGATCCGGGTGCTGGCGCTGCCAGCCAGATCGACGGCCAGTTCGCCGAACACCTGGTAGGTGGTGCCGCGGGTGCGGCCAGCCAGCGTCTGGGCGAAGCCAGGCAGGGTGATGGCACGGGCACCGGTGGTGCGCGCGCCTGCCACACTGAGACCGGCGTTGGCGACGAAGCCCTTGTCCTGCTGGCGATAGCCGGCATAGACGGTGCCGCCGGTGGTTTCCACGTTGGAGCTGCCGCCCAGCACTTCGTAATCGATATCGGTGCTGGTGTAGTGGAACATGGCACCGAAGGCGACGCCGTTGCGGGCCCAATCCATACCGGTCAGGATGCCGCGCTGTTCCGTGGTGAAGCGGGTGGCCGCACCGCTGGTATCGGCAGTCCCCCACGAGCCGGCGCCACGCAGCCAGAAGGTGACGGCGCCGGTGTCCTCGTCACCGGCCTGCACCTGCTGCCCGGCCAGCGCCGCGAGGCCAAGGTTCAGGCGATCCAGCGCGGTTTCGCGGAAGACGCGGTTGGTTTCCAGCACGACACGGCGTTCGGTGGCACGCTGTTCGCCCGACATTTCCAGCAGGGTGCGCGGCAGCGCGGCGCCAGCCGTGTAGACGTTGAGGAACGCCTGCGGGTTGTAGCCCGCAGCCACGGCGCGATCAAAGGCCCGCGCCGTTTCCTGCGCGTTCAGCGTGCCGCCGCCATTGTTGTTGAGCAGCGTCAACAGGCTGTTCGGCGCCGTGCGGATGTTGGCGCCGGTGGCGGTGTATTCCACCGTCGTCAGGAAGGCCGGGCCGAACAGGTTGAGGCCGGTCACCGTGCCGAAGGTGCCGGTGCGCGACGAACCGCTGGCCACGGTGTAGACCGTGTTGAACTGCGCGTTGCTGACCGACGTGACCGCGAGCGTGCCACCCAGCGAGAGCGGGCCAGTGGCAGCAAGCCGGTCGCTGGTGGTGCCGAGGATGTTGACACTGTACGTGCCTGCCAGCGACGCCGCGCCATTGACCGAGAGCGTGCCCACGTTGGTGGTGCCGACGGCGCCCGGGCTGAGCGTGGCGCCGGACGAGACCACCAGCCCGCCCACTGCGCCAGTGCCGGTCACGGCAGCGCCGGCGTTGGCAGTGACGGCCGAAGCCAGAGAGCCGGTGACGTTCAGCGTGCCCGCTGCAACGGTGGTGGCACCAGTGTAGGTGGAGGCGCCGGTCATCGTGAGGATGCCGGTGCCGTTCTTGGTGACCGAGCCAACGCCAGACACGACGCCGGACAGCTGCAGCGTGTTGGCCGCCGTGTTGATGGTGACCGGGCCGTTCAGCTGCACGGCGTTGGCAACATTGAGGCTGCTGGCCCCCGCTGCCAGGGTGGTGCCGCCACCCATGAACACATCGCTGGTGCCGAAGCCCAGGCTGTTCGCCAGCGTCACGGTGCCATCGTTCACGAAGGTGTCGCCGCTGTAGCTGTTGGCGCCCGCCAGAACCAGATTGCCGGCGCCGAACTTGGACAGCGAACCTGCTGCCGAGCCATCCGCGATCACGCCCGACAGGGTTGCCGTGAAGCCCGGATCGACCAGCACATTGACGAGGCCGCCGAGCGTCATGTTGTTGGGCGTGGCGGTCGAGGCAACGACCACGGCAAAAGTGGTGCCGTTGGCCATGGCGATGGTGCCGGTGCCGGCCGAAGCGGCGCTGTTCACGAACAGCGTGCCGGCGTTCACGTTGGTGCCGCCGGTGTAGCTGTTCGCCCCATAGAGCGCCAGATTGCCTGCACCGACCTTGGTGAGCGCGCCGGTGCCGGAGATGGCGCCATCCATCAGCACGCCAAAGCCCTGGGTGTCGATGGTGGTGCCGCCGTTCAGGACGACATTGTTGCTCAGGTTGAACAGATCCGCGCCAGCGAGCAGCGTGGTACCAGCCGCCGTGGTGACCGTGCCAGTGCCAAGGGCAGCCACGTTTCCGATGGAAATCGTGCCTTCCGTCAGCGTGGTGCCACCGCTGTAGGTGTTGACCCCGGTGAGCGCCAGCAGGCCGGCGCCAACCTTGGACAGGCCGCCAGCGCCGTCAATGACGCCATCCAGCGTCACATCAAAGCCGTTGCTGTCGATGGTACCGCCGGCGTTCAGCGTGATCGCCTTGGCCGTGCTGAAGCTGGCCAGCGCCTGCAGCGTGCCACCCAGGCCGGAGAAGCTGATGTCGCCGGTGCCCAGCGCCGTGTCGGACGAAATGGCAATCGTGCCTTCGGTGATGTCGGTGCCACCGCTGTAGGTGTTGACGCCGGTGAGGATCAACGTGCCGCTGCCGGCCTTCACCAGCGTGCCCGGCGCCGCGCCGGTGCCGGTGAAGGCATAGTTGGTGAAGGCTGCGCCAGTGGCATTGTCATCAACATAGGCCGAGGCAGCGTTGGTCGGATCGTTGAGCGTGAAGCCCGACGTGGGGCCATAGAAGCTGCCAAGATACTTGCTGGAATAATCCTGCGCCAGCGCAGTGCCGCCACCGACGCCGATGATCGAGTACCACGCCTGGTTGTTCACCAGCGCAGGATCGGTGCCGAGGGTCGAGATCTGATAATCGGCCGCATTGCCGCCAAACAGCAAGGCCGCGGCTTCCTGGCCGGTGTAGGCCAGCGGGCCATCGGGCGGCGAGGAGAACCAATCCGGGCCCTGATCGACCTGCCATTGGCCGGCAAAGGCGAGCAGCGGCACGTCGCTGATGGTGCCGGCGATGGTGAGCGTGTTGGCACCGGTGTTGACGGTGCCGCGGCCCTCGATGGCGATGTTGTTGGTGATCACGAGGCCATCGGCACCCGCCGCCAGCGCGCCGCCATCACGAATGACAACCGTGCCCGAACCAAGCGCACCATCGACACCCACGGC
>JALOSK010000083.1 GCA_025458465.1 Sandarakinorhabdus sp.
AGCCCGGCCCAATCGATGTAGCGCGCGCCCACCGGCGCATCGTCGGGCAGGGCGATGATGCCGTCATGCTCGTCCGAAAGTTCCAGTTCGCGCATCGAACACATCATGCCGCGCGATTCGACGCCGCGGATGGCCGCCACCTTCAGCGTGATGTCGCTGCCGGGCACATGGGTGCCGGGCGCGCCGAACACGCCCTTCATGCCGGCGCGCGCGTTGGGCGCCCCGCACACCACCTGCACGGGCGCGCCGTCGCCGGTGTCGACGCTCAGCACCTGCAGCTTGTCGGCCTGCGGGTGGCGTTCGGCGGTGAGCACATGGGCGATGGTGAAGGCGCCCAGCGTGTCCGCCGGATTCTCGATGCCTTCGACTTCAAGGCCGCAGCGGGTCAGCGCGTCGGCGATCTCGGCCACGCTGGCGGTGGTGTCGAGATGGTCCTTCAGCCAGGACAGGGTGAACTTCACAAGCTTGCTCCAGCAGAAATGGAGGGCAGATCGAAGGCGGAGAAGCCGTGGTGCTTCAGCCAGCGGATATCGCCATCGAAGAAGGCGCGCAGATCGGTGAGGCCATATTTCAGCATGGCCAGCCGATCGACACCGGTGCCGAAGGCGAAGCCCTGCCACTCCTCCGGATCAAGCCCGCAGGCGGCGATCACGCGCGGGTGGACCATGCCGCTGCCCAGCACTTCCAGCCACTTGTCCACCTGGCCGGCGCCGGCGGGCTTGCCGGTCTTCGAATTGTAGCCAACGTCCACTTCCACCGAAGGCTCGGTGAACGGGAAGTAGGACGGGCGGAAGCGCAGCACCACGTCGTCCACTTCGAAGAACGCCTTGATGAAGGTCTCCAGCGTCCAGCGAAGGTGCGCCAGGGTGATGCCCTTGTCGATCACCAGGCCTTCGATCTGGTGGAACATCGGGGTGTGCGTGGCATCGGAATCGCTGCGATACACGCGGCCGGGCGCGATGATGCGGATGGGCGGCTTCTGCGCCATCATCGTGCGGATCTGCACCGGGCTGGTATGGGTGCGCAGCACCAGATGCGGCTGTCCGTCGATATAAAATGTGTCGTGCATGGCGCGCGCCGGGTGATGTTCCGGGATGTTGAGCGCCGAGAAATTGTGCCAGTCGTCCTCGATCTCCGGGCCGGTGGCCACCGCAAAGCCCATGTCGGCGAAGATTTCCGCCAGCTCGTCCATCACTTGCGAAACCGGGTGGATGGAGCCGGCGGGCGGCAGCGCCACCGGCAGCGTCATGTCCTGCTTCTCGGCGGCGAGCCTGGCGTTCAGCGCCGCCTCGTCGAGCGCCGCCTTCTTCGCGGCCAGCGCGGCAGTGATGGCTTCGCGCAGGCCATTGAAGGCCGGGCCGGCCACGGCGCGCTCGTCCGGGCTCATGCCGCCCAGCGTCTTGAGCAACTGGGTCACCTGGCCCTGCTTGCCCATGGCGGCGACACGCACAGCCTCCAGCGCATCGGGCGTGGCGGCGGCGTCGATCTGGCCGAGGATGTCGGCCTGCAACTGGCTGGTGTCGATGGTCATGGAAGCGCCTGCATCGGAGTTTTCAAAACGCAAAAGGGGCGCGCGCCGGTGACGGCACACGCCCCTTCAAACGGCTTGGCAGTCGCGGGTTACGCGGCGGCCTTGGCGTCGAGCGCAGCCTTCACCTGGCCGATGATGGCGGCAAAGCTTTCCGGCTGGTTCATGGCCAGATCGGCCATCACCTTGCGGTCCAGTTCCAGGCCAACATGCTTCACGCCGTTCATGAACTGGCTGTAGGTCAGGCCATGTTCGCGCACGGCGGCGTTGATGCGCTGGATCCACAGGGCGCGGAAGTTGCGCTTGTTCACCTTGCGGTCGCGATAGGCGTACTGGCCGGCCTTTTCCACCGCCTGCCGCGCGATGCGGATGGTGTTCTTGCGGCGGCCGTAAAAGCCCTTCGCCTGATCAAGGATGCGCTTGTGCTTGGCGCGGGTGGTCACACCACGTTTGATACGCATTTGTGTGCCTCCTTACTTCAGGCCGTACGGCGCCCAGGCGTGCACCCGGGCGGTATCGGCTTCCGAAAGCACCGTGGTGCCGCGGTTCTGGCGAATATACTTGGCGTTGTGGCTGATCAGGCGGTGGCGCTTGCCGGCCACACCGTGCTTGATCTTGCCCGAAGCGGTGATCTTGAAACGCTTCTTGACCCCGCTCTTGGTCTTCATCTTGGGCATTTTGGTCTCCTTCATCGGCACCATGCCGAAAGACGCATCAAGAACCGCCATGGCAGCCCTTTTGGCCAGGCGGTCCGGTTCATGCGAAGCGGGGCCCATAACGGCTTGGCATCATCAGCGCAAGCACTGCCGGCGATTCCGCTTGGCGACTCGCGTTTGTTCCTGTTACGTTCGCGCCATCGCAAGGGGAGACGCAAGATGATCGGCTATGTCACCGTGGGCACCAACGATCTGGCGCGGGCGGCGCGATTCTATGATGCCATCGCCGCCGAACTGGGGGTGGGCCGCATGATGGAGTTTGACAGTTTCATCGCCTGGGGCACGCCGGGCGATCCGCGCGCCGGCATCGCGGCCACAAGGCCGTTCGATGGCAATCCCGCCACGGTGGGCAACGGCATCATGGTCGCGTTCGAAGCGAAGGACCGCGACCAGGTGGACCGCCTGCACGCCATCGCGCTGGCCAACGGCGGCACCTGCGAAGGCCCGCCCGGCCCGCGCGGCGAGGATGGATTTTACGCCGGCTATTTCCGCGATCCCGATGGCAACAAGCTGAACGCGTTCATCATGGCCTGATGTGTCGTGGGCTGGGCCGCGTTGCGCGCCGCGGGTCAGGCCCGGCCCGGCGTTGCGACAAGATTCGCCACCGCCACGCCGGTCAGCGCGAAGGCGCGTTCCCAGCGCCTTTCGGCGGCCACGTCCCAGACGCAGGCCGCATCACCCGGCGCGATGTGCCAGCCGTGGTGGCGAAGCTCGTCTTCCAGCTGGCCAGCGCCCCAGCCGGCATAGCCGACAACCATGTGCCAGCGCTTTGGCCCATCGCCGCGGGCAATGGCCTGCAAAATGTCCAGCGTGGAGGTGAAGGCCCAGGCATCCCCCACGCGGATGGTGCCGCTGGCGGCATAATCGGCCTCGTGCAGCACGAAGCCGCGCCCGGGCTCCACCGGGCCGCCGGCCAGCACGGGCACGTCGGGCGCCTGGCCGGGCTCAATGTCGAGCTGCGTCAGCAGGCCATGCAACGTCAGATCAGGGTGCGGGCGGTTGATCACCAGTCCCAGCGCGCCGGCGTCATCGTGCAGGCAC
The DNA here is from genome assembly GCA_025458465.1 of Sandarakinorhabdus sp. Classification (GTDB taxonomy): domain Bacteria; phylum Pseudomonadota; class Alphaproteobacteria; order Sphingomonadales; family Sphingomonadaceae; genus Sandarakinorhabdus. The sequence goes on from JALOSK010000083.1 coordinate 3,286, forward strand.
ATGGCGATCACCGTGCGATCGAAACGATCGTCGCCGATGCCGGGCATGGACAGCAGCAACTGGCCGGTGAGGAAAGGGGGTTGTTCCACACCCGAACCATAGGCGCGGGCTGCGCGCCAGACAACGTTGCTGCCGATCGCGCCGGGTGCGCGTCATTGCTGCGCGCTGGACGCGCGTATGGGCCAAGGCTAGGGAAGCCGGGCGCTTTTGCAGCCAGGAGAAGCCCCATGACGATCAAGCCCGGTGATTCGATCCCCGCCATGACGCTGGTGAAGGCCACGCCCGATGGCCCCGCCCCGATCACCACCGCCGATCTGTTCGGCGGCCGCACCGTGGCGCTGTTTTCGGTGCCCGGCGCCTTCACCCCCACCTGTTCGGCCAAGCATCTGCCGGGCTTCGTGGAAAGGGCCGAGGCGCTGCAGGCGAAGGGCGTGGACGAGATTGTCTGCCTGTCGGTGAACGATGCGTTCGTGATGGCGGCCTGGGGCAAGTCTGCCGGCACCGATGGCAAGGTGACGATGATCGCTGATGGCAATGGCGATTTTTCCAAGGCGCTGGGCCTCACCTTTGATGGCAGCGCCTATGGCATGGGGCTGCGCGGCCAGCGCTTCTCCATGCTGGTCAAGGATGGCAAGGTGGCCGCGCTCAACATCGAGCCGCCGGGCGCCTTTGGCGTGTCCTCCGCCGATCATCTGCTGGGGCAGATCGCCTGACCGCCACGCCTGCCAGCCGTCTTGCCAGCGCTGCGCGCGCCGGCCTCACCCGCCGCAACCTCTTGATCGCGGCGGCGGGCGGGGCGGGGCTTGCCATCGGCTGGGCGCTGTGGCCGCGCAGCCGCGCGCTGAACTGGACGGCAGGCGAAGGCGAAACCCTGGTGAACGCCTATCTGAAGATCGGCGGCGATGGCCGTGTGGTGGTGGCGGTGCCGCAGGCCGAAATGGGGCAGGGCATCTGGTCGGCACTGGCCCAGATCATCGCCGATGAACTGGGCGCGGATTGGCGCACCGTTGGCGTGGAGCCGGCGCCGCTGGGCCCCGATTATGCCAATCCGGGGCTGGCCATCGATGCCGCCGCCCACCGGTCCGAACCGCTGCGCAGCCTGATTCTGGGGGCTGGGCGGCGTGTGGCCAGTCTGCTCGATTTCCAGATCACGGGCGGTTCCAACAGCGTGCGCGCCTGGGAAATGCCGCTGCGGGAAGCCGGCGCGGTAGCGCGCGAATTGCTGGTGAAGGCCGCCGCCCGCCGCTGGGAGGTGGATTGGCAGGATGTCGATACCGCCGGCGGCTTCGTCGTCTATCAGGCCAATCGCCTGCCCTTCCACGACATCGTCGCCGATATCGATGCGGCTGATGCGCCCGACACGCCAACCCTGCGCACCACGCGCCGCCTTGCCGGCAAGCCGGTGATGCGGCTGGATATCCCGTCCAAGGTTGATGGTTCGGCGCGCTTCGGCATCGATGTGCGGCTGCCCGGCCTGGCCTATGCCGCCATCGATCAGGGGCCGATCGGCGCGACGCTGGCGGGCATTGCGCCCGCCACGCTGCCCAAGGGCGTGAAGCTGGTGCAGGAAGCCGGCTTCGTCGCCTGCGTGGCCGACAATTGGTATGCCGCTCACAAGGCGTTGCAGTCGCTGAACATCCGCTGGACGCCGGGCAAGGATGCGCCGGGCCCGTGGCAGCTGGCGGCGGTGAAGGGCGCGCTGGCCAGCGATGGCGCCCCGTTCGCGCCCACCGGTGAAATCGGCGCGGTGGTGCGCGACGATGGCGATGTGGATGACGCGCTGTCGAAGGGCGCCGTGCTCACCGCCGGCTACAGCCTGCCCTTCCTCGCCCATGCCTGCCTCGAACCGATGACCGCCACGGCCCGCGTGCTGGATGGGCGCGCGGAGATCTGGGCGCCCACCCAGAGCGCCAGCCTGGCGGCGCGGGCGGTGGCGCGCGCACTGGATATCGGCAGCGATGATGTGGTGGTGCATCCCACGTTGCTGGGCGGAGGCTTCGGTCGCAAGGTGGAAGGCGATGCCTGTGCGCAGGCCGCGCTGATCGCCCGCGCCGCCGGCCGCCCCGTGCAGCTGATCTGGAGCCGGGAGGAGGACATGGCGCACGACATGTTCCGCCCGGCGGTGGCGGCGCGCCTGCATGGCAAGGCCGGGCCGAACGGCATCACCGGCTGGAACGCGGCCATCGCCGTGCCCGATGTGGGCGCGGCCTTCGCGGGCCGCAATGTCGGCAGCCTGATGGGCGGGCCATCGGAAGGCGCCGGCGCCATCGAAGGCGCGGTGGACCTGCCCTATGCCATTCCCAACATCCGCGTGGCGCACTGTCTGGCCGACTGCGCGGCGCCGCTGGGTTTCTGGCGCAGCGTGGGCCACAGCTTCACCGGCTTCATCGTCGAAAGCTTCGTGGATGAACTGGCGGCGCTGGCCGCCACAGATCCCGGCCAGTTCCGCCTTGCCATGCTGAAGGACAAGCCGCGCCATGCCGCCGTGCTGGCCGCCGTGCTGGAAATGGGCGGGCCGCTGGGCCGCGATGGCCCCGCCGATGCCGGGCCGGAAGGCGCGACAGTGGTGGGCCGCGGGGTCGCTCTGGTCGAAAGTTTCGGCAGCATCGTCGCCCAGGTGGCGGAGGTGGAAGTCGCGCCAAAAGCGCGCCCGCGCGTCACCCGCGTGTGGGCGGCGATCGATTGCGGGCGGGTGATCAATCCCGATACGGTGGCCGCCCAGATCGAAGGCGGGATCGTCTTCGGCTTGTCAGCCGCGCTGTTCGGCCGCATCAGTTTCAAGGATGGAAGGGTGGAGCAGGACAATTTCCACGCCTATCCACTGGTCACCATGGCCGACTGCCCTGAAATCGAGGTGCGCATCATCGCATCGGACGCCGATCCTGGCGGTGTTGGCGAACCCGGCACGCCGCCGATCGCGCCGGCCGTGGCCAATGCCCTGTTCGCCGCCACGGGCAAACGCTGGCGCAACCTGCCCCTCTTCGCATGACGGCGCCACAAAATCCTCCACCGCTGCAGCTGCCGCCGGTGGCCTTGCCGCCGGATCACAAGCCAGTGCGGGCCGGGCGCATCGGTGTGCTGCTGGTCAACCTGGGCTCGCCCGATGCGCCGGATGTGGGCAGCGTGCGGCGGTTCCTGCGCGAATTCCTGTCTGATCCGCGCGTCATCGAAATTCCGCAGATCCTCTGGCGGCCGATCCTCAACCTGCTGATCCTCAACGTGCGGCCGCGCACCACGGCGGCCAATTATGCCAAGGTGTGGATGGAGGAGGGCTCGCCCATCACTGTCTATACCCAGCGGCAGGCCGAAGCACTGCAGCAGCGGATGGGGGGCGGCATCGTCGTCGATTGGGCGATGCGCTATGGCACGCGCTCCATCGGGGAACGGCTGGAGGCGCTGATGAAACAGGGCTGCGATCGCATCCTGCTGGCGCCGCTGTATCCGCAATATTCGGCGGCCACCAATGCCACCGTGGTTGATGAAGCCGCGCGTGTGCTGATGGGGATGCGCTGGCAGCCGGCGCTGCGCACGCTGCCGCCCTATTACGACAATCCCGATCACATCACGGCGTTGGCCACGTCCATCCGCGAAGGTCTGGCCGGGCTGGATTTCACGCCGGATCTGATCGTCACCAGCTTCCACGGCATGCCGCTGCGCACGCTGGAAGCGGGCGACCCCTATCACTGCCAGTGCCAGAAGACCGGCCGCCTGCTGGGCGAGGCGCTGGGCATGAAGGTGAAGGTCACCTTCCAGTCGCGCTTTGGCCGCGCCGAATGGCTGAAGCCCTATACCGACGACACGCTGCTGAACCTGCCCAAGGAGGGCGTGCAGAAGATTGCCGTCGTCTCCCCCGGTTTCGCTGCCGATTGCCTTGAAACGCTTGAAGAAGTGGCGATGGAAGGCCGCGACGAGTTTCTGGAGGCCGGCGGCACGCACTTTGCCTATCTGCCCTGCCTGAATGCCAGCGAGACCGGCATGGCAATGCTGGAAGCGATCGTGCGCCGCGAACTGGCGGGTTGGGCCTAAACGCCGGTTGAACCTGTCATCATTCCAGCCCAAGATGGCCGCTGCATGATCTGTCGATACAGGCAGGCCGGCTTGGGATGAGGGAAGGGTGAGACATGGCACGGGTGGCAGTGGTCACGGGCGGCACGCGCGGCATCGGGGAGGCGATCAGCCTGGCCCTCAACGAGATGGGCATCACGGTGGCGGCCAATTATGGCGGCAGCGACGACAAGGCCAGGGCCTTCACCGACAAGACCGGCATCAGGAGCTACAAGTGGAATGTTGCCGATCACCAGGCCTGCCTTGATGGCTGTGCGCAGGTGGCGGCCGATCTGGGCCCCATCGACATCGTGGTGAACAATGCCGGCATCACCCGCGACGGCACGCTGATGAAGATGAGCTGGGAGGCCTGGGACGAAGTGATCCGGGTGAATCTTGGCGGCTGCTTCAACATGGCCAAGGCAACATTCGCGGGCATGAAGGAACGCGGCTTTGGGCGGTTCGTGCAGATCGGCTCCATCAATGGCCAGGCCGGGCAATATGGCCAGGTGAACTATGCCGCCGCCAAATCGGGCATCCACGGCTTCACCAAGGCGCTGGC
>JALOSK010000084.1 GCA_025458465.1 Sandarakinorhabdus sp.
TGGGTTCGCACACCGCGGCGTCCCAATATCCGATGCCGATCATCCCGCCATTGGCGGCCAGCGCGCGCAGTTGATCATCCGTCAGGTTGCGCGGCGTGTTGCAGGTGCCCTTCACGCCGCCGTGGCTCACCACCACCGGGCGCGTGGCAATCTTCAGCACATCGGCGAAGGTGGCGGCGCTGCTGTGGGCCAGATCGATCACCATGCCGCTCCGCTCCGCCTCTTGCACGACGGCGGCGCCGAACGGGGTGAGCCCGCCCTTTTTCACACCGTGCATCGAACCGCCCAGTTCATTGTCGAAAAAATGGACAAGGCCGATCATGCGGAAGCCGGCATCGTGCAGGCGTTTGACGTTGGCAATCTCGCCTTCAAGATTGTGCCCGCCTTCCGTCGACAGCAGGGCGCCGGTTACCTTCACGCCCTTCGCCCGATCCGCCAGCAGGCGCGCCAGATCATCGCCAGACTGGATGACACGCAGGCGGCCATCCGAACGCACCACGGCATCGTGCAGCTTGCGGGCATGCCAGATGGACCGTTCGGTCAGGCTTTTCCACGTCAGTGTGGGCTGCAACTGGGAGATCACCAGCGGGGTGATATTGTCGGTATCGCCCGAATTGCTGTCATAATTCTGGCCGCGCGGGGTTTTCGTCACGCTGGAAAACACCTGCAGCGCGACATTGCCGGTTTCCAGCCGCGCCAGATCAACATGGCCCTGGCTGGTTTCCGACAGCAGATCGCGCTTCCACATCAGCGTGTCGGCGTGCAGATCGATGATGGTGAGCCGCTGGTGCAGGCTGGCCGCGGCGGGCGCCACCGGCCAGGTCTTGCCGGTCACCTGGTTCATGCCGCGCTCGACGAAGCCGGGCGCGAAGCCAAAGAACCCTGCCGCCAGCAGCAGCACCCCGCCTGCGCCCCACATCAGCCTTTTCATGTCAGCGGCGCTCCAGGGTGACGAAGGCAAATCCGGGGCGCTCGCCCTCGGGAGGGTGCGTCTCGCGCGCCACCTCGCGCCAGCGCGCCGGATCGAAGGCGGGCAGGAAGGTGTCGCCCTCAGGCTCGGCATCCACCTCGGTCAGCTCGATGCGCGTCGCCACCGGCAGGGCCAGCGCATAGATTTCGGCGCCGCCAATGATCATGATGGCGCCGCGCGTACGTGGATCCAGCCCGGCGGCGGCCACCGCTTCGGCCAGGTTGGGCACCACGGTCACGCCATCGGCGGTCCAGCCCACCTGCCGGGTCAGCACGATGTTGTGGCGGCCGGGCAGGGGACGACCGATGCTCTCGAAGGTCTTGCGGCCCATCACCACCGGCTTGCCCACGGTGATGGCCTTGAAGCGCTTGAGGTCTGTCGGAAGGTGCCAGGGCATGGCATTGTCCTTGCCGATCACGCCATTCCTCGCGCGGGCAACCACCAGCGTGATGTCGAGATTGGCGGCCGTCATACCGCCACCGGCGCCGCGATGTGCGGGTGCGGATCATAGCCTTCGATGATGACATCCTCCAGCGCATAGCTGAACAGGTCATCGGGCTGCTGCGCGAACGTCAGGCGCGGGAAGGGGCGGGGTTGGCGTGACAGCTGCTCCGTAACCAGATGTTCGTGGTTCAGATAGACATGGCAATCCGCACCCATCCACGTGAGCGTTCCCGGTTCATAGCCGCACTGCTGGGCCAGCATGCGGATCAGCAACGCGGCTTCGAAGATGTTGAACGGGAAGCCCAGGCCCATACTGGTAGGTCATGTGGCAGGGCGGCAGCGCCATGCGGTGCAGTTCCGGCACGTTCCAGCCGGTGAAGATGTGGCGGCGGCTGGCAGGATTGTGCTTCAGGCCGTGCACCAGCTCCGTCATCTGGTCCACCGGCGTGTCTGCCCGGTAGCTGCCGTCTTCATTGGCGGCATAGCGCGGCCAGCGCCGCCACTGTACGCCATACACCGGGCCCAGATCGCCCCAGCGCGCGGCGAAATCATCATCGGCGATGATGCGCGCCTCGAACTCGTCACGGCTGATCGCCTCGCCCGTGGCCTTGCGATAGGCATCCAGCGGCCAGTCCGTCCAGATGTGCACACCCTGTGCCACCAGCGGCCGGATGTTCGAATCGCCGGACAGGAACCAGATCAGTTCCTTCACCGCCGATTTCCAGAACACCCGCTTGGTGGTGAGCAGCGGCACGGTGCCGTCTGAAAGATCGAACTTCAGCATTTCGCCGAACAGGGCGCGGGTGCCGGTGCCGGTGCGATCGCCGCGCGTCACACCGTGGGTCCACACCCGCGATAATAGGTCAAGATACTGGATTTCGCCGGACAAGGTCATTGCCCCTTTTCAGGGATATGGCGAAGCCCCGTCAACAGGCCGCATCACTGCCCCCGCAAATGGGGGAACGCCACCATGTTCGGCACGGCCACACGCGGAACCAGTCACGACATCCAGGCCATCCCCGGCCCGTGGGCCGATGCCGCCGGGCCTGCCAGCGCGCTGCGCCAGTGGGGGGCTGATCAGCGCCACGCCCTGGCCTCCGCCATGCTGCGGGACCGCAAGACCGTTTTGATGGACCGGCTGGGCTGGGACCTCGAATCGCCAGATGGCTTGCACGAGATCGATGCCTACGACCGCGAAGACACGCTGTACCTGATCGTGCACCAGCCGCAGACCGGCCGGCATCTGGGTTCGGTGCGGCTGCTGCCCTCCACCGGCCCCCACCTGCTGGGCGACGTGTTCCCGCACTTGTGCGTTGATGGTGTGCCAACGGGTGCGGACGTGTGGGAAATCACCCGGCTGGTCACGGCGCCCGGCCTTGCCCGTGCCGAGGCGCTGCAGGTGCGCCGGCAGTTGTCGATTGCGCTGTTCGAACATGCGCTCGGCGCCGGCATCGCGCGCTACACGATGGTCACGCACCTGCCGTGGCTGCCGTCGCTGCTGTCGATCGGCTGGGATGCCGAACCGCTGGGCATGCCGCACGGCGAGGGCATCGATGCCGTGGCCGCGCTGCAGATCGTGGTGGACGCCGACACGCTGGCGCGCCTGCGCGGCGCCTGGGCGATGCCGGAACGCGTCTTGCCGCACGACATTCGAATCGGTGGGGAGGGGGAGCTGGCGAACTGACCCTGCGCCAGGCCCGCCCATGCCGAGGGTGCCCCGGTCTACCTGTCCTGTCCGCACACGGCCCTCCCCGTTTGCTGGAAAAGGGTTCGACCGGGGCACCCACATCATGCCACCAATTTGCTCATGACCGCCGCCCAGCTTCTGGCCATCTGGCACGTTGGCCTTGCCGAGGCGCTGTTCCTCGTGGCGCTGATCGTTGCCATCAATGGCCTTGATGATCTGGCCATCGATCTGGCGTGGCTGGCCATGCCCAAGGGCCCCAGGCCGGCCCCGCCGCCGCCCGATCCGCCGCCGGCCTTTGCCATATTGATCCCGGCCTGGGACGAAGCCGGCGTGATCGGCGCCATGCTGCTGCGCCTGCTGCGCACCCAGAACTGGCCGGAATTCCGGGTGTTCGTGGGGCTTTATCCCAATGATCCCGCCAGCATCATCGCGGTGGCAGCCATCACCGATCCGCGCCTGCAGATGGTGATCGGGCCGCGCGCCGGGCCCACCACCAAGGCTGATTGCCTCAACAGCCTGTGGCGGGCGGTGCTGGCCGATGAACAGGCGCAGGGCCGGCAGTTTGCGGCCATCGTGCTGCACGATGCCGAAGATGTGGTGCATCCCCATGCCCTGGCCAGTTTTGCCCGCGCGCTGCCCGGCCACGCCATGGTGCAGCTGCCGGTGCTGCCGCTTGCCGATGCCGGCAGCCCCCTGATCGCCGGCCATTACATCGACGAATTTGCCGAAGCGCACATGAAGGAACTGCCGGTGCGGCAATGGTTGGGGGCGGCGTTGCCATCGGCCGGCGTGGGCGTGGCCATCGATCGCGCCATGCTGGGACGCATTGCCGATGAACGGTCCCAATTGCCCTTCGATGCCGCCAGCCTGACCGAGGATTATGAACTGGGCCAGCATATCCACCGGATGGGCGGCAAGGCGATGATCCTGTGGGATTGGCGCGGCGATCAGCCGGTGGCCACGTCCGAACATTTTCCCGCCACCTGGAACGCTGCGGTGCGGCAGAAGGCGCGCTGGCTCACCGGCATTGCGCTTTCGGGCTGGGATCGGCTGGGCTGGCAGGGCGGCCTGGTGCAGCGCTGGATGCTGCTGCGCGATCGCAAGGCGCCGGTGATGGCGCTGGTGACACTGGCGGCCTATCTGCTGGCCCTGTTGATTGGGCTGGATGCCCTGCTGCGGCAGGCTATGCCGCTGGCGGCGCGGCTGCCACCGTTGGGCGGCGGTGCGACGCTGGCGCTGCTGTGGCTGAACTGGGCGCTGCTGTGCTGGCGGCTGGTGATGCGGGCCTGGTTCACGGGGCGCCTGCGCGGGCCGGTGGAAGGTCTGCTGGCGCCGCCGCGTGCCTTGGTGGGCAATCTGCTCAACGCGGCGGCCGCGCTGCGGGCGCTGTCCCGCTATCGCGCGGCCCTGAAGGTCGGGCGGTCGCCGGATTGGGAAAAGACCATCCACCGCTTTCCGGAGGCCGGGTGAACGGGGGTGGCCGCCCGTTGCGCGCCATGTCTGGCCTTGCGGTACTGATCATCGCATGGCTGGGCTGGCGTGCGCCGCAACTGGCCGCCGAAGCCGCCCGGCTGCGCGCCGGGCTGGATGCGCCGGTGCAGCTTGCCGCCGCGCGACGCGGGCAGGGGCCCGTGATGCTGGCCGCCCCGCCGTTGCCGGCCCAGCCCCGCCCACCGGAAGTGCAGCCGGTGCCTTGGCGGCCCGTGCCATTGCAGCATCCGGAACGGCTGGAACCGCCCTTGCACCCTTACATGGTGGCCGATTCAGCGTTGTCACAGGCCAAACCAGCACCGCCGCCGCCCGAACCACCGCCTGCCGCCGCGGCACCGGTTGCCGCGCCGCCCAATCGCGCCTTTCTCCTTGCCGATCAGGCCTATCGGCGGCTGGACGCGGGGCAGCGCCGGCAAGCGGCAGCCCTGTTCGATGCCGCGCTGGCGCTGGAGCCGGACAACCGGCAATGGCAGGCAGATCGGCAGGCCCTGGGGCGGCGTTGGCAGCTGGGCGGCTTTTCGCTGCTGCGCGACGCTGGCCCGCTGCCCAACCAGCCGGGCAGTGGCCTGCCGGGCCTTGCGGCCAGCCCGGTGCTGGGCGGCGGGCAGTTGGGGGCGGCGCTGGCTTTCCTGCCCGATCCGCTGGCCCGCCGCCCGCTGGCCATCGTGGCCCGCGTCAATATCGCGGCAGACAGCGCCGGCGTGCGCCAGGAAACGGCGCAGGCCGCCATCGGCATCCGGCAGACCCTGCTGCCCGGCGTCACGCTTTCGGCCGAACGGCTGATTGCGATCGGGGACGCCACGCGCGGCGACTGGACACTGCGTTTGGCCGCCGGCACCACGCGCGGCCGGCTGGACAGCTATGGCGAGGCCGGGGTGCTGGCGGGCGGCACGGTCTATGGCGGGGCGCAAGCGACGGCGCGCGTGCTGCGCATCGGCCCGGCCACGCTGGCGGCCGGGGCGTGGGGCAGCGTACAGAGCGGCACGCCCGATGTCTGGCGCGTCGATGTTGGCCCGTCGGTCACGGCACGCTGGAACGGCCTGCGCCTGCAGGCCGACTGGCGCGAACGGGTGGGCGGCAATGCCGTGCCAGGCAGCGGGCCGGTGTTGACGGTGTCCGCCGGCTTCTAGACGCCGTAACGGTCGAACAGCGACTGCAGCTCATCGGGCGTGCGCGGCTGCTGCAGGGCCAGCATCAGCAGGATGCGTGCCTTGGCAGGGGTGAGGTTGCGGCCGGCAACAGTGCGCGGGCCATCTTCATCGTCGGTGCCGGCAGTGCGCTGGCTGCCCCACAGATCGCCATGGCCCTGCCGCGGCGTGCGCACCACCGCAACGCCGCGCTTCACCAGTTCGCGCAGGGCGTCGCGGGCGCTGCTGGAAACACCGCCGGCGCCCACGCCGGCAATCACCACGCCCCTGGCGTTGCCGGCCGTGCGGCGCACGTCGTCACCGGTCATCCCGGCATGGGCATAGACGATGGCCACCTGCGGCAGCGGGGCGGCCTGCACCGTCAATGCGGCCGGCAGCGGTGTGGCGGGCACGTGAAAGGCTGGCGCCTGGCGCAGCACATCGCCAATGGGGCCGCGTGACGGTGCGGCAAAGGCATCCACCCGGCGCACGTCCACCTTGGTCACCGATACCGGATCGAAGATCGTGTCGTTCATCACCACCATCACGCCGCGGCTGGCAGCCTCGGGCGCGGCGGCCACCCGCACGGCGTCCATCAGGTTCTGCGGCCCGTCAGCCGAAACGGCGGTGCTGGGCCGCATGGAGCCGACCAGGACGATGGGCTTGCCGCGTGATGCGGCCAGATGCAGGAAATAGGCGGTTTCCTCCAGCGTGTCGGTGCCGTGGGTGATGACGATGCCCGAAACGGCCGGATCGGCCGCAGCCGCATCCACCCGCCCCATCAGCTTGCGCCACAGCGTCTCGTCCATGTCGCCGCTTGGCACATTGGCCACCTGTTCCGATGAAATGGTGGCGATGCGGTCAACCCCGGGCATCGATTTCACCAGATCGGAAACCGGCACCACGCCCGATTTGTAGCTGGTGCTGCTGTTGTCGCTGTTGGATCCGGCAATGGTGCCGCCGGTTGCAAGGATGCGGACATGGCTGGCCGGTTGCGCGACGCCAGCGGCCGCAGTGCAGAACATGGTGGCGGCAAAGGCCAGCCGACGGGGCCATCTCGTCATGATTTCTCCTCTTGGGCCCGGCGGCTTGCGTGGGGCCCTTTCAACCATTGTCGTTGGCGATCTGGCGGCGTTCCGCCAGCCGGCGCAGCAGGGCGCGGGTGCGCAACTGGCCCAGCAGATCGTTGATGAGGGCAATGCCCTGTTCGGCCATGTCCAGCGCCTTGGCCTCGCCCACGTGGCCGGCGGTGTGTTCCAGGAAATGCCGGATTTCCTGCGCCGTCAGCCAATCGATCAGCACGTTGTAAAGGCGCATCTGCCCGCCATCGAAGCCAAGTTCGGGCGTGAAGCCGATATCGTTCAGCTGCTGGATGGTGCGCAGGATGGCAGCATCGCGGGCCGAAACCGTGCCATCGGTCGCCACCTCCACCAGGCCATCATCAAGATGGTCGGCCACGGCGTGCGGCAGATCAAGATCGGCCACGGCCACCCGCGCCGGGCCGGCTTCGGCCAGGCGCTGGGCCAGCAGGGCATCCAGGCCGGGAAAGGCATCGGGCAGCAGCCAGCGTTCGCCATCCTCTGCCTCCAGCAACGACCGGATCACCGACAGCGGCAGGAAGCGTTCTTCCTGCAGGCGCTTGATGGCCTTCAGGCGGGCAACATGGATCTCGGAATAGCGCGCACTGTTGCGGCTGGGCTTTTCAGGTTCCGGCAACAGGCCTTCGCGAATGTAGAAGCGGATCGTTTCCCGCCCCACGCCGCTGGCCTTCTCAAGGTCTCTCATCCGCATTGCCGCACGCCCTTAGCGCAATAATCGTGGCCATGCTAACCCCCCACCAATGGAGCATTTTGCCCGCCTGCTCGATGCGCTCACCTTCACGCGCAGCCGCAATGCCAAGCTGCGGCTGATCGCCGATTATCTGTGCGCCACGCCTGATCCCGATCGTGGCTGGGCGCTGGCAGCGCTCACCGGCACGCTCGATCTGAAGGCCGTGCAGCCGGCCCTGCTCAAGGCGCTGATGGCCGAACGCCTGGACGCGACGCTGTTTGCGCTGTCCCATGATTTTGTTGGCGACATGGCGGAAACCATCTCGCTGCTGTGGCCCGATGCGCCTGGTGAAACGCCAGCACCGCCGGCGCTGGACGAAGTGGTGCGGCAGCTTTCCGGCCTGTCCCGCAAGGATGCGCCGGCTGTGGTGGCGGCGTTGCTTGATCGGCTTGATGCGCCCGCCCGCTATGCGCTGATCAAGCTGGCCACAGGTGCGCTCAGGGCCGGGGTGTCGGCGCGGCTGGCCAAGACGGGTTTTGCGCAAGGCTTCGGCCTTGATGTGGAGGCGGTGGAAGAAGTTTGGCACGGCCTGTCGCCGCCCTTCGAGCCGCTGTTCCAATGGGCCGGCGGAGCGGCCCCACAGCCTACAGCCGGCGATGTGCCGGTGTTCCGCCCGTTCATGCTGGCCGGCCCGCTGGAGGATGGTGCCACGCTTGATCTGGCTGATCATGCCGCCGAATGGAAATGGGATGGCATTCGCGTGCAGCTGGTGCACGCCGGCGGGCAGACGCGGCTGTTCAGCCGCACAGGGGACGACATCTCCGGCAGTTTCCCCGATCTGATGCTGGATCTGCCGGCCACGCTGGATGGCGAGTTGCTGGTGCGTGGGGAAGGGCAGGGCGCGGCTGGTGGCGTGGACGCATCGGGCAGTTTCAACGCCCTGCAGCAACGGCTGGGCCGCAAGGCGCCGGCGCCAAAACTGCTGGCCGAGCGCCCGGCCTTCATCCGGGTCTATGATCTTCTCTCCCACGCTGGCGAGGATCTGCGCCCGTTGCCCTGGGCCGCGCGCCGTGATCGGCTGGAAGCCTTGCTGCCGGCGCTGGACCCGGCGCGCTTCGAACTCTCGCCGCTGGTGGAGGCCACGAGCTGGGACGAACTGGCGGCTCTCCGGGCGCAAGCGCGCGATGCCGCCATCGAAGGCCTGATGCTCAAGCGCCGCGATGCGCCCTACATGGCCGGGCGAAAAGTGGGCCTGTGGTTCAAGTGGAAGCGCGATCCGCTGACCGCCGATTGCGTGCTGATGTATGCGCAGCGTGGGCACGGCCGGCGATCGAGCCTCTACAGCGATTTCACCTTCGGCTGCTGGAGCGAGGATGGCCAGCTGCTGCCGGTGGGCAAGGCCTATTCCGGCTTCACCGATGCCGAACTGGCGATGCTGGACAAGTTCGTGCGCGCTCAAACGGTGCAGAAATTCGGCCCGGTGCGCGAGGTGGAAAAATCCCTGGTGCTGGAAGTGGCGTTCGACAGCATCCACGCCTCCACCCGCCACAAGTCGGGCCTTGCCATGCGCTTCCCGCGCATTGTGCGCATCCGCTTCGACAAGCCAGCGTTGGAGGCCGATACGCTTGTGGCCCTGTTGAAGCTGGCGACCTGAGGGCGTAAGCCAAACAAATGCTCATCGCCACCTTCAACATCAACGGCACCAATGCCCGCCTGCCGCGCCTGCTGGAATGGCTGGAAAGCGCCAGGCCCGACATCGCCTGCCTGCAGGAAATCAAGACGATCACGGAAAACTTCCCCGTCGATGTGCTGAAGGATGCCGGCTATCACTGCCTTGTCCACGGTCAGAAGGGCTTCAACGGCGTCGCCATCCTGTCGCGGGAACCGGCAACGGAAGTGCGGCGCGGCCTGCCGGGCGATGAGGCAGACGAACAGGCCCGCTATCTTGAAGCCGACGTGATGGGGGTGCGTGTTGCGTCCATCTATCTGCCCAACGGCAACCCGGCGCCGGGGCCGAAATATGATTACAAGCTGGCCTGGATGGAACGGCTGCGCGTCCACG
>JALOSK010000361.1 GCA_025458465.1 Sandarakinorhabdus sp.
TCCGGTTCGATCAACGGCTTCTACAGTCACGACAATGGCGCGGCACCGGGGCCGCGCACCACCGTGGTCGGCGGCCTCGCCAGCGTTGGCGGCAACAGCTCGGCGGTTCGCAACGGCCTGCTGCCCGGTTTCCTGAAGGTAGATGTGACCACCACCCAGGGCGGCTGGGACGTCGGCGCACATTTCGGCCTGTATCCCGGCATCAACAGCGTGATCGGCGTTGGCGGCGCCAATAGTGGCGGCAACCCGCAGGCGCTGGCCACCAGCGGCATCGATGCCCGCGAAACCTATCTCACCTTCGGCAAGGCCGGTTTCGGCACCGTTACCATCGGGCGCGCCATCGGGCTGTTCGCCCAGGATGCGATCCTGAACGACATCACCTTGCTGTCGGTGGGCACGGCGGCCGGCAATGCGGCCCCATCCAACACCTCGCTGGGCCGCATTGGAGTGGGCTACATCTACACCGATTTCCAGCCACAGATCACCTATTCCACCCCCGATCTGGGCGGCTTCAAGGTGGCGGCCGGCGTGTTCATGCCGCTCAACGGCTTTGGCGCCCAGGAAGTCAACGGCACGCCCGGCTTCCAGGCCCGGCTCTCCTATGACGGCAAGTTCGGTGACGTTGGCATTCATGCCTGGCTGTCGGGCATCACGCAGGATCATCGCCCGGTGGCCGGGCCGGGCTACAATGGCCGCGGGCTCGATTTCGGTGCGAAGGTGAGCGCGGGAGGCGCCTCGCTGCTCGGCTATTACTATACCGGCAAGGGCCTTGGCACGACCGGCCTGTTCATTCTGGCCACCGATGCCGCCGGCCGAGCGCGTGGCAGCGATGGCTTCTACCTGCAGGGCACCTACACCCTTGGCAAGGTCACCCTGGCCGGCTCCTACGGCGAAAGCCGGCTTGATCTGACGCCGGGCGAAATCAACCCCACGCTCCTCAAGCGCAACAGCAGCTATGTCGGGCAACTGCGCTATGGCCTGACCAGCTGGGTAACGCTGGTGGGCGAGTATACCCACACGATGAGCAGCGCCCACGGCGGCAATCGCGCCAATTCCGATACGGTGGCGGCTGGCGCCATCCTGTTCTTCTGATCGTCCTGGCGGCCCGGCAGCCAGGGGCGCTGCCGGGCCGGGCCAACCACCCCTGCCCCCCGACAGGATGCGCACCATGGCCGACGCCCTTCATCCCGTGCCCGAGGAATGGGCCGCGCGCGCCTATCTCGATGGCGGTGCCTACCGCGCGCTCCACACCCAGTCGCTGGCCGATCCCGAAGGCTTCTGGGGGCGCGAAGCCCGGATCATCGACTGGATCCGCCCCTTCACCCGTGCCGATGAAAGCGTGTTTCACCGCGACGGCTTTGGCGTGCGCTGGTTCGGCGATGGCCAGTTGAATGTGGCGGCCAATTGCCTTGATCGGCATCTGTCCGCCCGGGCCAACCAGCCGGCGATCATCTGGGAAGGCGATGATCCGGCCGATAGCCGCATCCTGACCTATGGCGATCTGCACGCGCTGACCTGCCGGATCGCCAATGTGCTGAAGGCAGAGGGCGTGCGGCCCGGTGACCGGGTGGTGCTCTATCTGCCGATGATCCCGGAAGCCGCCGCCGCCATGTTGGCCTGCGCCCGCATCGGTGCCATCCACGCCGTGGTGTTCGGCGGTTTCTCGCCGGAAGCACTGGCCGGGCGCATCGCGGATTGTGGTGCAAGGGTCATCATCACCGCCGATGAAGGCCTGCGCGCCGGCAAGCGCGTGCCACTGAAGGCCAATGTCGATGAGGCGCTGGGCCACTGCCCCGCAGTGCGTCGCGTGCTGGTGGTGCGCCGCACCTTTGGGACTGTCGCGATGCAGGACGGCCGCGATCAGTGGCTGGATGATCTGCTGCCCGCCACGCCTGCCACTTGCCCGCCCGAAGTGATGGACGCCGAAAGCCCGCTGTTCATCCTCTATACCAGCGGTTCCACCGGCAAGCCCAAGGGCGTGCTGCACACGCGACCACGCTCATGTTCGAAGGCGTGCCGAGCTTTCCCGATCATGGTCGCTTCTGGCAGATTGTCGAACGCTGGGGCGTCAACACGCTCTACACCGCGCCGACCGCTATCCGCGCCCTGATGCGCGAAGGCGAGGACTGGGTGAAGCGCCATGATCTGTCGTCCCTGCGCCTGCTCGGCAGTGTTGGTGAGCCGATCAACCCCGAAGCCTGGGACTGGTATCACCGGGTCATCGGCGGTCGGCGCTGCCCGATTGTCGATACATGGTGGCAGACGGAAACCGGTGGGGTGCTGATCACGCCATTGCCCGGTGCCACGGCGTTGAAGCCGGGATCGGCCAGCCTGCCGATGCTTGGGGTGGAACCGGTGCTGGTTGATGGCGAGGGCCGGCGGCTCGACGGCGCGGTGGAAGGCAATCTCTGCCTCGCCCGCTCCTGGCCTGGCCAGATGCGCGGCGTGTGGGGCGACGAGGGACGCTTTTTCGAGACCTATTTCAGCACCTTCCCCGGCCTCTACTTCACCGGCGACGGCTGCCGGCGCGACACGGATGGCTATCACTGGATCACCGGCCGGGTGGATGATGTGATCAATGTTTCGGGCCATCGCATGGGATCGGCCGAAGTTGAATCGGCGCTGGTCGCGCATCCGCTGGTGGCAGAAGCCGCAGTGGTGGGCGTCCCGCACGAGATCAAGGGCCAGGGCATCTATGCCTATGTCATCCTGAACGCCGGCGAAGAGGCCAGCGACGCGCTGCGCCGCGAGCTGGTGGCGTGGGTGCGCCACGAGATCGGCCCCATCGCCACCCCCGATGCCGTGCACTTTGCCCCCGGCCTGCCCAAGACGCGCAGCGGCAAGATCATGCGCCGCATCCTGCGCAAGATCGCCGAAAATGATCTTGGCAGCCTGGGCGACACCAGCACCCTGGCCGATCCGCAGGTGGTGGAAGCCCTTATCGACACCCGCCCGGTGCCGGCCTAGCCTGCGGCAATCTGGCCGGCGGCTTTCTGCATGATTTTGTGCCCATCGCCGGTGGCCAGCGCAGCCTGGTGATGGGCCTGCACAAAAGTTTCGGCATCAGCATCCTGGCACTGACCTTGCTGCGGCTGGGCTGGCGGTTGGCCAATGCGCCACCGCCGCTTCCAGCCTATTTCACCAGCGGCGAA
>JALOSK010000085.1 GCA_025458465.1 Sandarakinorhabdus sp.
ATGCCGCTGCGGGTGAGGGGGGTGTGCGCCATGTGGCCCTGCATGCGGGCGGCGGCGTTGAACACGGTTTCGGCGTGGCGGGCGAGAATCAGATCCATGCCCATGTGCATAAGCCGGAATCGGTGCACTTCGCCACTATGCCAAGGCGCATGAATGGTTATAGTGCGCGCGGCTCACCAATAGTTAACAGGGACCAGAATGAAGGCCACTGTCGAACGCGCGACGCTGCTGAAGTGCCTGGGGCATATCCAGTCGGTGGTGGAACGGCGCAACACCATCCCGATCCTGTCCAACGTGCTGATCGAGGCGCGCGGCGACGGGCTGCGGTTGATGGCGACCGATCTTGATCTGCAGGTGGTGGAAACCATTCCCGCCGCCATCGACGTGCAGGGTGCCACCACGGTTTCGGCGCACACGTTGTTCGATATCGTGCGCAAGCTGCCCGAAGGCAGCCAGGTGGAACTGGCGGTTTCGGGTGAACGCATGAGCGTGGTGGCCGGCCGCAGTCGGTTCAGCCTTTCGACGTTGAAGCGCGACGATTTCCCGGTGATCGCCGAGACCGATCTGCCGGTGCGCTTCACGCTTTCGGCGGCCGATCTGAAGCTGCTGATCGATTCGATCCGCTTTGCGATTTCCACGGAAGAAACCCGTTATTATCTGAACGGCATCCACATCCACGCCACGTCCGGCCCGGCGCCGAAGCTGCGCGGCGTGGCCACCGATGGCCACCGCCTGGCCCGGGTGGAGCTGGATCTGCCGGCTGGCGCTGCCGACATGCCGGGCGTGATCGTGCCGCGCAAATGCGTGAACGAGGTGCGCAAGCTGCTGGACGAGATGGCGGCGGATGCGCCGGTGGAAATCAGCCTGTCGCCGGCCAAGGTCCGGTTCCGCTTCTCGGCCGATTCCACGCTGACCAGCAAGCTGATCGATGGCACCTTCCCCGATTACAACCGGGTGATCCCGACCGCCAACGACAAGCTGCTGAAGATCGACACGCGCGCGCTGGCCGAAGGGGTGGACCGTGTGGCGGCCATCGCCACCACCGAAAAGACCCGCGCCAGACCCGCGCCGTGAAGCTGGCGCTGGGCCGGGACAAGGTGACGCTTTCGGTGACCAGCCCGGAAAACGGCACCGCATCGGAAGAAGTGCCGGCCGATTATGCCGCCGCCGATATCGAGGTGGGCTTCAACTATCGCTATCTGCTCGACATATTGGGCCAGGTGAGCAGCGACCAGGTGGACCTGCATCTGGCGGACGCATCGGCGCCGACGCTGATCCGCGAGGGTGATGATGCCAAGGCGCTGTATGTGCTGATGCCGATGCGTGTCTGAGCGCGGCCCGCGCTTATCGCAGCGCGATAAGCCGGGACTCGCGCCAGACCGGCCAGCGACCAAAAAGGGCGGCCCCGACAGGCCGCCCTTTTCGTGAGTCGTCTGACCCCGGATCAAGCCCGGGGCGGGCATTGCGGCTTTGCCGCGACGCGCTCACTCCGCCCTGACCGCCCGCTCCGCCAATATATGCTGCACCGTCGGCTGCATGCGCGCGTTGTAGCGGGCGAGCACCGGGTGTTCGCCGCCGGCGCCGAAGTGGGTGATCAGATCGCGCCCGGTCCACCAGTGCACGGCAAAGCCCGGCGGTTCGGCCACGATCATGTCGCGGCCGTCGGGGTGGTTGCCATCGATGTGGCGGAAATCGATCGCCACCTGCGGCGCGGTGGAGGGGCACACGGCGAGCGTGGTGCCGTGCCAGCCGGTCACCATGGCGCGGTGCAGATGGCCGGTCACCATCCGGATGATGTGCGGGTGGCGGCGCACCACGGCGGCGAGCCGCTGCACCCAGGGCGCATCGATATCCTCGGTCATCCAGCCGTTGCCGGTTTCGATCGGCGGGTGATGCAGCACCAGCACGGTGGGCCGCGTGTCGGCCGCCAGCGTGGCGTCCAGCCAGGCGGCCTGGCCATCATCCAGCGCGCCGCCGTGCTGGCCTGCCAGCAGCGTATCGAGCACCACGATGCGCAGCGGGCCGTGGGTGACGGCATATTGCACGCGCCCGCAATCGGTGGCCGGCACGTCGCCGAACACGGATCGGAAATGGTCGCGGTTGTCATGGTTGCCCAAGGCGAAATGCACCGGGAACGGCAGCGCATCGGTGATCGCCTTCAGCGTCTGATAGCTGGCGATGCTGCCCTGTTCGGTCAGGTCGCCGGTGGCGAGCAGCAGATCCGGGCGCGGGTTGAGCGCCAGCAAGGCGGCCAGCACGGCATCAAGGCGCTGGCGGTTCAGTTCCGCCGGATCATCCGGCAGGAAGCCGAGATGCAGATCGGTCACCTGGGCAATCAGCATCGCACCCGCCCCCACATGTCGCCCATGATGGGCGACCGATTGTCCGAACCATGTACGCCCGCACGCCGCGCGGCGACGCAATCATGGCAGATCATCCTCAACGGCCGGTTTCCGCCGCCGCCAGCGCCACACGGCGATGGCCGGCCGGCACGGGTGCGCCCGGGTTGATGCGATCGTTCACGCCATCGTGATAGGCGTGGCAGGTATCGCAGCTGGCGCCGGCCTTGGGCGCGCCCGCGAACAGCGCCTTCACCGGCGCGCCGTGGCACTGCCGGCAACTGGCGACACCGGGGAGCAGAACGTCGGTCGCTGCCTTCGATGTCATGGCGCCATCATGGCACGCCAGACAGGCGGCCTGCCCGGTCTTGCCTTCGAAGCTGCGATGCTTGCCATGCGGGAAGCGGCCCTGCGGCAGATAATGATCGTTCAGCGTCACGGCTGCGATGGCAAAGCGGCGGCTGATGTCGGCGGTGCCGGTATCGGAGACGACATGGCAATCGGTGCAGATACCCTTCCCGCCAAAGCGGCGGCCGGTGAAGACCTGCGCCACCGCCGCGTCTGCCCGGCTGGCGGGGAGGGGCTCTGCTGCGATGGCGGCCAACAGCCCCGGCGTGCGCCGCGGAAACAGCGCCACATCGGCGCCGCCGCGCCGGCTGGCCCAGAAATCGCGGATGATGCCGGCCACCTGTTCGGGTTTGCCGTGCGGCAGGGTGCGCAACGTGCCGCCGTCGCGGGCGAAGGCCAGATCGTGGCAGGCGCTGCAATTCTTCTCCATGGTGATCGGCTGGAACCGCGCCTGCGCGGCGTCGGGGATATGGCAGTATCGGCAGGGCAGGGCGCCATCCGGGCCGGTGGGCAGGCCCTGCTTCTGCGCCATGTTGGCCACCGCATTGCTGGCCGATTGGTGGAGCGCGTGCGGATAGAGGAGCCCGGAATTCTCCCTGGCGACCTTCAGCGCGGCGCGGGTGAAGACTGGCTGTGTCAAGGATGGTGTCGTCACCAGCGTGGCGCGGAAATCGGGGTGGCGCTGCCAGTCGGGCACGTCGGCCACCGGCGTGTCGGGCAGGCGGTTGTTCAGCCCGGCGTGGCAATCCGTGCAGAAACTGGCCGCCACCGTCAGCACCGTGGCCTCGCCCTCATGCTCCTTGTGGCAGCTGGTGCAGCGGCCTTCCGGCAGGTTGAAGGCCCTGTGGGCGGCGCCGATCACGCCGCCGGCCGGCAGCCGGCCCTGGCTCATGCGGGCCGGCAGCGCATGATCGGGCAGCGCATCCTTCACATGGCAGGCCTGGCAGGCACTGTCGGTCACGCTCACGAAGGCCTGTTGGTGGCAGGCGCCGCAATTGCTGGCGAGGCTGGCGTGGGCGTTGGACAAGCGGCCGCTCGACCAGACTTCATCGGGGGCGAAGCCGCCTGCCGCGGCCGCCCGTTCCCTGGGCAGTTGCAGCCGGCCATCGCCGAACGTCTGGCCGGGCGTGGCGGGCTGGCGCGCTTCGGCCAGCATCGCCTGTGGCAGCACGGCGCGATCCTCGCCCAGGAAATGCAGCAGCGGCAGCAGGAACAGGCCGATCAGCACCACGGCGGCCGCGATCCAGGCCATGCGGCGCTTGCCCGGCAGGGCGCCCTCGAGCGAGAAAATCCCGGTCTCGGCGCCGGCATCGGCCGTTTCCACCGCCGGCACCACGCGGGTCGCGGTGATGGCCACGGCATCATCATCCCCGGCCGACAGGGAGAGGCGGAACGGCCCGATGGCGATGGCCGGATTGTCGGCCAGGGCCAGATCGGCGCGGGTGACGAAGCCGCCCGCCAGCTGGAACGGCACCCCGCCACTGGCCTCCACGCTCACCGTGCCGGGGCCGGTGCGCACGATGCGGGCGTGGCGCAGCATCACCGCCAGATCGGCCAACTGGATATCGCAATCGGTGCCGCGCCCGATGCTGATCTCGGCTGTCGTCAGCGTGCGGGTGCGGATGATGTCCCCCCCGTCGGCGCGGCGCGCGATCTGGCGGATGATGAAGCTCATGCCCCGCGCCTCACCAATAAAGGAAGACGGAGAGGATGTGCGCGGCCAGCGCCGCCAGCAGCGCCACCGTGACCGGCACGTGGATGTAGAGCCACAATTCCAGCTGCGCCTTCAGGGCGATGTGGCGGCGGGCCTGGGCGAGCGCGGCCTCCTTGCGCTCCAGCAGAAACCGGATCTGTTGCAGCCGCTCGTCCGGCTGGCCGGCGCGCATGGCGGCCAACACCTTGTCGCCCACCGCTGCCAGCGCCCGGGCGTTGCCATCGCCGCTGTAATCACCTGAAAGCCGCTGCCGCAGCGTGCCGGCTATGCCTGTTTCCTCAAGGCTCATCCGCACCAGCGCGGCATCGGCGGCATCCAGCGGTTGCGCAGCGCTGTCCAGCTGCCGGTCCAGCGTGCGCAGGGCCTCCAGCATCTGCGCCTGCGTGACCTCGCCGCGGTTGGCCGAGAGCTTTTCGGGCAGGCTGCGATAGAGGTGAATGCCCCAGAAGCCGGACAGGATGACGATCATCATCAGCAGCCACGCCAGGCTGTGCACGTTCCAGCCCAGCTGCCCGCCGGCGTGCAGCGTGCCGATGACGATCAGGCTCATCCCCAGCCAGACATGCGCGCTGGTCCAGCCCTTGAGGCTGAAAGGCTTCGCGCCAACCACCCGCTTGCGCACCCCCAGCAGCGACAGCCAGACAATCATCACGGCACCCAGCGTGCCCAGCGTGTAGCCCAGCCATGTCCCGCCATTGTGGCCCGTGGGATTCGGGGGGACGGGATCGGTGAGGGCATAGACGGCAATCACCAGCAGGCAGAGCGCGGCCGACAGCTTCGCCCAGCGCCCGCCCTTGTGATTGAGGAAGCCTTCGTGCGTCACATCGCGCGGCGCCCGCGTCACGGCCTTGCCGGTCATGATCTTCCTGGCTGGGGCCCGGGTGGCCATCAGCGCTCTTCCCGGCCCATCAGCGCGACACCCAGGAATTGTTCCGGCGACACGCGAATGGCCGCACCTGTGGGGCAGGCGCGCACACAGGCCGGGCCACCCTCCTGCCCCGCGCACATGTCGCACTTGATGGCCTTCCTGGCCTTCTCGGCATAGGCGGGATCGGCCTTCCTGGCCCATTTTGGTGATGGCTCACCGGGGCCGGGGCCCTTGCCGAACAGGAACCAGCCGAGCAGCCACGGCTTCTTCGGCGGCACCTTGTCCATGCGGATCACGCCATAGGGGCAGCCCCGCTGGCAATTGCCGCAGCCGATGCAGGTCTCGTCGATATAGACTTCGCCCGTTGGCCCGCGATGGATGGCATTGGGCGGGCAATCGGCCATGCAGTGCGGATGCTCGCAGTGCCGGCAGCTGGTGGGCACATGGAGATGGGCATAGGTGCGCCCGGCCTCGCGATCGAGGCGGGACAGGCCATCGTGCGTGTCGGCGCAGGCCTTCTCGCAATTGTCACAGCCAACGCACAATTTCTCGTCGATCAGCAGCACGTCGGTCGCCTCGCCAACGCCTTGTTCAACAAGGAAATTGGCCACCCCGGTGTAGAGATCGACCACGCCGGAGAAGCTGTCCTTCCTGGATTCGATGAAATTGTTCATCGCCGTGCGGCTGGCCATCTCGGCGCGCAGATTGTCGAGCAGTTGCGGCCGGGCCGCCAGCAGCGCGCGGAACGGTTCGCCGGGGATGCGGATCACGTCGGCCTTCACGGCGGCGCGCACCGTGGCGGTGCGGGGCTTGCCGTCGATCACCGCCATTTCGCCGACATAGCTGCCGGCCGGCACGTAGGACAGGAACACCGGCTTGCCGCCGATGCGCTTTTCCACCACCATCGATCCTGATCGGATGATGAAGATGTCGTCGCCGGTCTCGCCCTCCTTGATGATCGCCTGGCCGGCGCGGATGGTTTCCACCTTCGCCGCCGCGATCACCTCTTCCAGATCGGTTGCGGCAAGGCCTGACTTGAAGATCTGCAGCAGGCTGCGTGTCGTGGTGATGCGGGTGATTTCGCGCGCGGCCGAAGGCACCTGGCTCATCAGCTTCAAGGCAGCGTTGCGGCTGATCTCGATCAGGATGCAGTCCGTGCCGGCGCGGATGGTGGCGCCGCGCCTGCGGCCGGAGATCAGGCCGACTTCGCCGAAGATGGTGCCGGCGCGCAGCGGCACGGTGATGGATGGGTCGGCCGGGTTCACTTCCACCAGCACTTCGCCCTGCGCGATGCCAAACAGCGAGGATCCGGGGGCATTGCGCTCGAACACCAGTTCGCCGGCGCGATATTGGCGAACGGTCGAATCCAGCATGAACTCGCGCATCTGCAGGCTGCTCATGCCCGACAGGATGGACACGCTGGTCCGCAGATACTCCAGCCAGTCGGCCACGCTGCGGCTGCCCTGAGGGCCATCGGGAAGGCCGGCGAATTTCGCTTCCAGGATGGGTTCATCGGCGGGTTTGAGATCAAGATTGCCGTTGATGAACTCCACCACGTCGTGGCCCTGGTTCATGCAATGCTTGATGAGCGGATAGCCGGCCAGTGCACCCACCACGAAGATGCCGGGTGCCGTTGATTCGAACGTGGCGGACAATTTGGGGAAGGCGAGCCGGTCGCTGGAGGCGAACGCCACCCCGCACTGTTCCACGAATCCGCGCGGCGGTGCCGAGCCCATGCGGGCGATCACGCGGTCGCACGCGCTGCGCACCTCGCCTTCGGCGGTGTCGAGCGTGATCCAGCCCGGCTCGATGCTGCGGGTCGTGGTTTCGGTCATGATGCTGACGCGCCCGGCATCGCGGGCCGCCATCAGCGCCTTGACGTTGGCATCCTTGGCCTGCGCGAATTCGGCCGATCGGTTGACGATCGTCACCTTGTTGTTCTGGGCCGGATCGGCAGCCAGCCCCAGCGCGTTCTCGATCCCGGCATCGCCGCCGCCGATCACGAATATCTGCTCGTCGGCATATTCGGTCGGGTCGTCCAACTGGTATTGCACGTGGCCGCTGTCGCCGCCGGGGCAGGTCATCAGGTTGGGGTTGCCCTGCGTGCCGATGGCCAGGATCACCGTGTCGGCCAATATGGCCTCGCCATTGGCCAGCGTAAGCCGATAGGGCGGGGCGAGACGCTGTATTTCCTTCGTTTCCGTGGTGCCATCGCGCTTTCGCGTCACGATCTTCATGACCGAGCCGGGGATGGGATCGCCGGTGCCGCTGATGGATGTCACCTCGGCCAGATATTTGACGTTCACGCCGGCAGCGGCGGTCTGGTCGTTCCAGGTGCCCAGCACGGTCTCGCGCTTGCCGGCGTCGAAATCCAGCGGGGAGCGCAGCACCAGCTGTGATGGCGTGGCCATCACGTGCTTGCCCTTCTGGTATTTGTAGATCGTGTCCGACAGGTGATCCGTCTTCTCGAGCAGCACATGTGAAAGGCCCAGCCGCGCCGCGTGGGCGGCGGCCGACAAGCCGGCCGGTCCCGATCCCACGATGGCGATGCGATACGGCGTCACTATGGCGCTTGCCCCCCGGCCCAAGCCTTCATAGACCTTCGGGCCTAACGAATGAATCCTAGCATCTGGTTACGGTTGGGCTAGAGCAAGACTGCGCCTGAACGGCGATTTCATGCGCGGCCACACAGGAGAGTTCGCCCCCATGCTTGCCGAAATCGGCCATTTCGCCCTCATCCTCGCCCTTCTGGTGGCAGCCGCGCAGGCGGTGCTGCCGATGCTGGGCGCAAGCCGCGGCGATGCGGCGCTGATGGCGTTCGGGCGCAGTGCGGCGGGCTTGCAGGCGGTGCTGATCACCATCGCCTTTGCCGCGTTGATGATCCTGTTCGGGCAGGCGGATTTCTCGGTGGCACTGGTCGCCAACCATTCGGCGCTGTCGCAGCCGCTGATGTACCGGCTGGCCGCGACCTGGGGCAATCACGAAGGATCGATGCTGCTGTGGGTGCTGGTGCTGGCCATTTATGGTGCGGGCATCGCGCGCTTTGGCGACAATCTGCGGGCCACGCTGCAGGCGCGCATCCTGTCCATCCAGGCGATGATTTCGGTGGCGTTCCTCGCCTTTGCGCTGTTCACCTCCAACCCGTTCGCGCGCCTCTCCCCGGCGCCGCTGGACGGGGCGGAACTGAACCCGCTGCTGCAGGACCCCGGCCTCGTCTTCCATCCGCCGCTGCTCTATCTTGGCTATGTCGGCTTTTCCGTCACCTTCAGCTTTGCGGTTGCGGCGCTGATGGAAGGCCGTGCCGATCCGGCGTGGGCGCGCTGGATGCGGCCGTGGGTGCTGGCGGCGTGGGTGCCGCTCACCTGCGGGATCACGCTGGGCAGTTTCTGGGCCTATTATGAACTGGGCTGGGGCGGCTGGTGGTTCTGGGATCCGGTGGAAAACGCCAGCTTCATGCCCTGGCT